>NZ_JAXXXI010000046.1:0-17867 GCF_037359455.1 Suilimivivens sp. | reverse complement strand
CTTAGAGATAAAATCAATGCGATCGAAGATACCGGCATACTGGAGGAGCTGGTAAGGCAGGCTGCCAGTGCGTCCAGCACAGAGGCATTTGAAGCTGCTTTGAAGAAGGAATGGGACTGCATGGCAGGAAATGGAGACGTGGAAGATGCGAACTGAGAATCTGGATAGGAATGCACCCACGCATGCGCGGCGTGAGTCGGAAGGAAAAAACTCTTGCATTTTAACAGTTAGTGTGCTAATCTAGCATCGGATAAAAAATAGAAAAGTTCTTCGGGGTTGGGTGAAATTCCCTACCGGCGGTATAGTCCGCGACCCGTATGTGCTGAAAATGGCGGAGAATAAGCCAGAAGGAAGCACAGCGGCTGATTTGGTGCGATTCCAAAACCGACAGTACAGTCTGGATGAGAGAAGAAAAGAGCAGTCAGGTTTAAGCAAAGAGCCTGATGTTCTCTATGAGCAGAAAAGCAAGTAAACCCCGGATGAGAATCATCCGGGGTTTTTGATTGTTCTGCCAAAGAAGAACCTTTCTGAAATGGCATATGCCAGCCGGACAGGCAGAAAGAGAGGAAAATGAAATGAATAATGGTTTATGGACAAGTGTAAAGGATAATGTAGTATTTGTTCTGGTTTCAGTAGGAATTGCAGCAGCGCTGATGTTGATCGCCTATGCGGCCGAAAAGGCGATCAAGAAAAGAAATCATGATACCGAGAGGGTTTTAAGTACAAGAAAGATTGCCATGATCGGTGTGTTTTCAGCAATCGCAGCCGTACTGATGCTGTTTGAGTTCCCCCTTCCCTTTGCCCCTTCTTTTTATGAGCTGGATTTCAGCGAGATCCCTGCACTGGTAGGTACCTTTGCCTTCGGACCGGTAGCCGGTGTCATGATCGAATTCGTGAAGATCCTGTTAAAGCTTCTGATGAAGGGAACCAGTACTGCATTTGTAGGGGATCTTGCCAATTTTGTGGTAGGCTGCAGCTTCATCCTGCCCGCATCCATCATTTATCTGTTTAAGAAAACAAGAAAAACCGCACTGATTGGTTCTGTTACAGGAACGTTGATCATGACCGTATTTGGTACCGCATTTAATGCGATCTACCTGCTACCTGCATTTTCAAAGCTTTATGGACTCCCGCTGGATGCCATTGTGCAGATGGGAAATGCGGTAAATGGAAATATCAACAGCATTGTAACCCTGGTTGTCTTTGCGGTAGCGCCTATGAACCTGTTAAAGGGCGGCAGTGTTTCACTGGTAACCATGCTGATCTACAAGAAGCTCAGCCCGATCCTGAAATCAGCAGCCATTTCCGGAAAAACAGAGCATGTAAAACAGGTAGAGACTGTGAAATAAATGAGTATATACAGACACTGGTCAAGGAATACCGGTGATTATGAAAACGTCCATGCAGATGCGTGGGCGTTTTTTTCTGTCACAGTAAATTACTCCGTAATGTTCTGTGACAGAAAAAGCCCTCCGGGCAGGAGCGCACTGCGGCGGAAGGGTGGATGTCGCATGGAGCGACCCGCCGCAGGCGGAGAATCCTGCAGGCAGGATTCTTTCTTTAAGATAAAATTAAGGATATAATCCTGTTTTTGAAGAAAAAGCTCTGATATAATTCGTTGTATTGTACAGAAAAGGAAAATACAATGAAAAATGGGAATTTTCCTCTTGACAAAACTGTATTAATGATATAATACAATAATACATAGAGAAAAGGAAAGGGACAGGGAAAAGGATGGATGAACTGATAGAAATCCGGAACATGTGTAAGATTTATAATCCAGGTGAGAATGAAGTACGGGCTCTGGATCATGTGGATCTGCAGATCGACCGTCACGAGTTTGTGGCGATCATCGGACAGTCAGGCTCCGGTAAGTCGACACTGATGAATATGCTCGGCTGTCTGGATGTCCCCACATCAGGTACCTATTATCTGAATGGGCAGGATGTGTCACATCTGACAGATGATGAGCTTTCTGATATCAGGAACAGAGAGATCGGTTTTATTTTTCAGGGCTTTAACCTGATCGCCAATATGACGGCTCTTGAAAATGTAGAGCTGCCGCTGATCTACAGGGGTGTTCCGAAGAAAGAACGGGAAGAGCTGTCAAGAACTGCGCTGAAAAAGGTGGGACTTGAGAAGCGGATGGATCATAAGCCTTCTGAAATGTCTGGTGGACAGCAGCAGAGAGTAGCCATAGCAAGGGCGATCGCCCAGGCTCCGCCTGTGATCCTGGCAGATGAGCCCACAGGAAATCTGGATTCCGGCTCCACGAAGGAGATCATGGGAATCCTGAAGGAGCTGCATAAGGAAGGCAGGACCGTGATCCTGATCACTCATGATAATGAGATCGCAGCAAGGGCGAAGCGGATCATAAGGATCATGGATGGAAAGATTGTGGCGGATATTAATAATGATGCAGCATTGGCATAGAATTCTGGAGGAGAAGATGGAAGAAGAAAAGAAAGCTGAAAAGAAAGTAAAAAAGGAAAAGAAACCGGCTGACCCGGCAAAAAGAAAGAAGAAAAGAAGGATCATCATCCTTTCTGTGACAGGAGTATTTATTCTTTATGTGATCATATCCAATGTGGTTGCAGCAAATACTCCCATGCAGATCATGACGACAGCAGCAGAAAGAGGAGATATCAGACAGACGATCAATACAAGTGGAAATGTGACCTCAAATGAAGAGAAAACTTATTTTTCCAATGTGAATGTGAAGATCGGCAGTGTGAACGTAGAGGCAGGAGATGCTGTGAAAAAGGGAGATGTCCTGATCAGCTATGATGAAAGTGACCTTTCTAAGGCAACTGAGCTTGCACAGCTTGATAAACAGGCTGCTGAGGGAAGCTATCGGAACTCTGTGCAGACAAACAATGAAAAACTGGGGGATCTGAATGAGGCCAATGTTAACATGGAGGTGCTGGATCAGCAGATAGCAGATACCGAGGCTTATATTAAAGGGCTGAATAATAAGATCCAGAAGAAAAAGGATGAGCTTGCACTTTTTGGTACACAGCTTCAGATTTCCCTGCTGGACTGGCAGGATCAACCGGATTCTGACGAATATATGAATCTGCAGAAAATGGTGCAGGAGAATAATTATGAACAGTCTCATAACAAGGAGATTGAAGGCTGGGAATCAGAACTGGAAGTATATAATGATATGCTTTCCAAATATAAGGAATATCGTTCCGAAATGAAATCCCAGAAGAGCAGCGCCGACAGCAGCAAGATGACAGCCGGGGCTAAGGAGGAGCTGGAGGCCGGTAATCAGACCAAGGAGATCCAGTCTGAGGATAAGCTCGCAAAGCTTGAGGCAGTTTCAGATGGTGTGACAGCAGAGTTTGATGGTGTCATAACCGCTGTCAGTGCCGTAGAGGGATCAACAGCGGCAGAAGGTACAGAGCTTTTAAAGCTGGAAAGTACAGAGGATGTCTGCGTAAAGATTTCTGTAACCAAGTATGATCTTGACAAGATTGCTCTTTCCCAGAAAGCAACCGTTACGATCGGTGGCAGGGAATATGAAGGCGAGGTTTCCAGGATCGATAAGATGGCACAGAAAAATGACAGTGGAGCAGCCGTTGTAGGAACTGAGATCAAAATCCTGGATCCTGACAGTGATGTATATCTGGGTGTGGAAGCCAAGGTAGTGATCGAGACCGCAGAAGTAAAGGATGCCGTGCTGGTACCAGTGACAGCAGTCAATGTGGACAGTACAGGCGAATTTGTGTATGCCATTGAAAATAATGTAATAGTGAAGAAACAGGTGGAAACAGGGATCTCTTCTGATACTATGGTGGAAATTTTAAGCGGGGTTTCAGAGGGAGACCAGCTGATCACAGAGGTGACCGGAGATATTACGGAAGGCATGGCAGCAGTTGCTGTTCCCATGAATTAAGGAGCACGGATTATGGCACAGATATGGGAATATATTAAGATTGCTTTGATGAATATCAAAAGCAATAAAGGACGGTCCATATTGACCATGCTGGGAATTATTATCGGTATTTCCTCTGTTATCATGGTCATTTCAATTGGTAACGGTGTCAGGGGACAGGTCAATTCAGAGCTGGAAGGAATTGCCGGGGGACAGATCGCTTTTTATGTGGATAGTACCAGAAAGGATACCACAGTTACCTTTGACCAGTCAGATTTTGATGCCATTATGGAGCACGTGGACCATGTAAAGGGTGTGACACCGGCATTCAGTCTCTGGGGAACTGCAGAAGGACCGAAGGGTGATTTTGATATCAGTCTGGCAGCAGGAACAACAGGACTGCAGTACCGGGCTTCTGAACCGATCATTAGAGGTAAATATTTTACCCAGAATGATTATGACAGTGGGGTCAATGCCTGCGTGATCACAGAAGCCAGTGCCATCGCCCTGTTCGGAACTACAGATGTGATTGGCATGACCTTTGATGCTACCTTCTATGGTGTGACACAGGAAATGCGCATTGTAGGAATCCGTCAGGACAGTGCATCTTCCCTGATCAATATGGGCTCCGGCATGGATAAGATGGTTACCGCAGAAGCACCACTTACCTTTGTGGGCAACAAATATGGCTTTTATATTGATGATACAGAGGAGTTTTATGTGATGGCAGATTCTACGGAAAATTCTGTTGAGGTGGCAGGAGAGGTACTGAATCTGATGGAGACCCGGCACAATGTACGGGGAGAAAATCAGATCATGATGCAGAGCTTTACGGATGTATCTTCCCAGTTTGATACGATCCTTGGATTCATCACGATCTTCATATCCTTCGTGGCAGCCATTTCCCTGCTTGTTGGCGGTATCGGTGTTATGAACATTATGCTGGTTTCGGTGACAGAAAGAACCAGAGAGATCGGTATCCGTAAGGCACTCGGGGCAAGAACCGGATCCATTCTGCTCCAGTTTCTGGCGGAGGCAGGTATTATTACCCTGCTTGGTGGACTGATCGGTATTTTCCTTGGTATTCTTGGTGGAAGGCTGGTCGGCGCTATTGCAGGGATTACACCTGCTGTGAATCCGGCGGTCGTTATAGGGGCATCAGTGTTCTCCTGTGGTATCGGTATTTTCTTCGGCATTTATCCTGCAAAAAAAGCAGCGCGCTTAAGCCCGATCGAGGCACTCAGGCACGAATAACCCCCTTTTCATAAGGGACTTCTAGGGTTGCTTTAAGGGAGATTTTCGAGTATAATAAAGAAAAAATATCTGGGAAATTTTCTCTATTTTGTGCTTCAGTACTGTCAGTGATGGGAGGGTGATGACAATAATAATCATAGAAGAAATATTGATGGCAAACGGATTGGCCGTGCTGATGATGGGATATCTTTTGCTCTGCAGACGAAAGAACAGAGAAAGCCTTCATGCGGAAGATAAAATATATGATGGAATTGCATTAGTGAATATACTGGGGGCACTGTCTGAGACAGTGGCCTTTCTGATAGATGGAAAAAGCTTTACTGGCAGCAGACAGATTAATTATGCTGTTAACAGCCTGTGCTTTATTGGCACGGTCAGCATGAGTCTGCTCTGGTGCCTGTATGTGGAGCTGCGTATTTACCGGAATTATAAGAGAATATTCTCAAAAATAGCGTTTTTGATCTTTCCCTGGCTTGTGGAAGTGATCATGATTTTATGTAATCTTTTCAGACCTGGGATTGTATTCAGGATATCCGGGGCGAATGTATATCAGAGAGCCGGAGGCTCACTGGCCTGTTATATCTCGGTTATAATGTATTTCGGCTACAGTATATATCTGGTGTACCATTCCAGAAAACAGGGGATCAATCTGAGCTATTTCCCCGTGATGTATTTTGTCGGCGTTGGTTTTGCAGGAGTGATCCTGCAGCTGTTCTTTTACGGGATCACAGCGTCATGGCTGTTAGCGGCGGTTACATTGATATTTGTTCAGATGCAGCTATATGCAGAAAATCTGTACACGGACGAGCTTTCCGGACTATACAATCGAAGATACCTGAATGCGGTGCTTGCCAAAAGGAAAACGGCAGGCTGGAAATCCTTACATGGGATCATGATGGATGTAAATGACTTCAAGCATATCAATGACAGCCTGGGACATAGTATAGGGGACAAGGCTGTCAGTACGATGGGAAGTATACTTTTCAGATCCATACCGGATACCGGAATGGCGATCCGGTATGCAGGGGATGAGTTTATTGTGCTTTTGGCAGGTGTTGATACAGAGTGCGTTTTGGCTACGATGGATGAGATCAATGATAATATTTCGCAGTTTAACAGCTCCGGGGCAGAACCGTTCAGCTTAAGTGTTTCCATGGGATATGCAGAATTTAGACCGGAGGATGATACAGAGACCTTTCTAAGAAATATGGATGAAAAAATGTATGAGAAAAAACGGAAATATCATTCACTAAATCAGGAAGAACGTTTGAAAAAAGATCAGCAGAAAATTTAATGCTTTTTTAATTGACTTTAAAAAGAAGTATGTTATCATTATAACAGCTTACAGATGAAGTTTTTTGGTGTGCTGCAAAATTCAAAACACAAAGGAAGGGAAAGGGATATGGCAAAGATCGAAAGATGGATAGCTAACTTAAAGGTAGCAGGAAAATTAAAGGCATACCGGCTAATAGTACTTATTATGACAGTATTTTTTGTGCTGGTAACGCTGATTTCAACCCTGGTGATCCGTTCGAACGTAGGGGAGATTACGGAGGTGTGGTCTCCGGTGGTCGGATATATACAGGAATTGGAAACAATGACCTCTAATTACAGAGTCAAACAGTATCAGCATCTTGTTGAAACAGATCCGGCGGTTCTGACAGACTGTGAAGCAGAGATTGAAAATATTGCAGGTCAGATTACGGAAACGGCCAAGAAGCTGGATGCAATAATAAATGCAGACAAAGAGGCACAGGCAGGAAAAGCTGATTATGACGAAGCAAACTCTGCATGGAATACATACAAGAAAGCCTCTGAAGAAATATTACAGCTGAGCAGTAACGGAGAACAGGCAGAAGCAGCTGAGCTGATGACGGGAAGTGTTTATGAAAGCTATAAGAATTTTGGAGAAAAACTAAATAGACTGCGGAATGATTTCCAGGTGAAATTAGATGAATCCAAGAGCATTGCCAACTGGTGTACAGTTATTATTTTTATTGTGATCGTGGTGATAGGAATTGCGATGACTGTAGTATCAACAATTATCGGAAGGATAATCACGAACTCAATTACAGAGCCGGTAGTACAGATAGAGACAGCAGTTGCCAGCCTGAGAAAGGGTGAGCTGTCTAACGTGGAAATGCTTACATATGAGTCTGAGGATGAGTTCGGTGATACGATCAGAAATTTAAGAGAAGCCATGAATATTCTAGCAGATTATGTCCGCGAGATCTCTGAAGAAGTAAAGCTGATAGCGCAGGGAGATCTGACAAGAAACGGTGACGAAATTACAGAGTTTCTGGGTGATTTCTCAGAATTAAAGGACTCACTTCTTTATATATTAAAGCGATTTAACAGTACATTGACTGATATCAGTAATATTGCAGGGCAGGTATCAGCGAATGCAACGGAAGTTGAAAATGCATCAAAGTCCTTATCTGACGGCGCGACAGAGCAGGCAGGGGTAATCCAGGAGCTGAATGCCACAATAGATACAGTTGTCAGCCTGGCGGCAGATACAGCGAAGGAAACACAAAGCGCATCTGAACGGGTAAGAGCCTCTGCAGGCAGGGCAAATGAAGAAAGAGAAAAAATGAATGAGCTCCTGACAGAAATGGAGCATATTACAGAGATCTCCAAGGAGATTGGTAATATTATTACAGATATTGAGGATATAGCATCCCAGACAAATCTCTTATCGCTCAATGCTTCGATTGAAGCAGCCAGGGCAGGTGAGGCAGGAAAAGGCTTTGCTGTGGTTGCAGACCAGATTGGCAAGCTTGCTTCAGACAGTGCGAAGTCAGCTGTAAATACGAGAGAATTGATCGACAAGACTTTAGTTGAAATTGAAAAAGGAAATAGCATTACAAGAACAACAGCAGAAGCATTCAATCAGATCATTGCAGATATGGAGTCTTTCGCAGAGCTTGCACAGAATACAATGGAGAAAGCAAACTCCCAGGCAGAATCCCTGGAACAGATCGGACAGGGAATTGAGCAGCTTTCTGATGTGGTACAGGGTACAGCGTCATCCTCAGAGGAGAATACAGCAATCAGCATTAACCTGGCAGAGGATGCAGCTAAGATGCATGACCGCGTGAATGTATTCAAATTATTCTAGAAAATGGCAGGGTTAGTATGGTGCCGTTAAACGGAAGGCGCTTGTTGTGATTGATGATATATTTACAGTATTTGGAGAGCAGACGGCAGAGATCTTATTTGAGATCATTACAGAATGTATGGATGATTATCTGTATATATTTGATCTGCAGAATAATACAATGGAGATATCGCAGTCAGCTGTGGACCGGTTCATGATCTCAAAAAATGCCATGACTGATGTATCAAATGATATTTTGAAGGTAGTGTATGAAGAAGACCGCGAGATGCTTACAAAGCATCTCGCGGATATACGTGAAGGAAAAGAAAAGGTACACAATCTTCATTACAGATGGATTGGCAAAGATGGCATGCCGGTATGGGTCAATTGCCGTGGTATTGTGATTGATGGACCGGGAGGAAATGCAGAGTATCTGGTTGGATGTCTGAATGAGACCGGGAATCAGAGAAGGGCGGATAATGTTACCGGACTGCTGGGTGGTCTGGAATTTAATGCTTATATGCGTTCACAAAAGGAACATATTTCCAAAGGGTTTCTTATGCATATAGGGATTGATGATTTCGGATCGATCAATGGCTCCATGGGATCTGCTTATGGTAATTATATTTTAAAAAGCGTAGCTGACTGTATGAAGGAATGTCTTTCTGATAAGCAGAGGATTTATCATCTTGTGGCTGATCAGTATGTGATTGTGGATCTGGAAAACGATTTAAGGGAAGAGTCCGAAAGGCTTAAAGAAAAAATTACAGATAAGCTCTATAAATTTATAGTGTCTGAAAATTATGAAGCTGTATTTTCAATTTCTGTCGGTGTTGTGCCTGCAACAACTTTTTGTGAAGGATATGAAGAGTGCCGCAAAAAATTTGCATTTGTCCTGAAGCAGGCAAAAAGCAGAGGAAAAAGCGGATTTTATATCTTTGATGAGGATGACTATGAGGTTTTTCTGCGAAAAGGAAGAATAGTGGCAGCACTTCGTAAGGCTATTGTAAATCAGTATAAGGGCTTTGAGGTGTACTATCAGCCAATCGTGGATTGCAGATCAGAACAGGTAATTGGTGCAGAGGCGCTTATGCGCTTTTCCATGCCGTCTGAAGAGGGGCAGGAGGTCATTTCACCGATGGAATTTATTCCGCTTCTGGAAAAAAGCGGATTAATTATCCCTGCCGGAAGGTATGTGCTGGACGAAGCAGCCAAAATGTGCTGTGAGATGCAGCAATATATTCCGGATTTCAGGGTGAATATAAATGTCTCATATGTGCAGATCATGCAGGGCAATGTTGAGAGAGATATCCTGGGTGTGATTAAAATGTATGGCTTAAAGCCGGAGTGCATATGTATAGAAATGACGGAAAGCGGCTTTATGGATATGACGCCATCGTTCTGTAAGTTCCGGAAGACGTTGGACGAGAACGGGATCCACTTTGTGATAGATGATTTCGGGACAGGCTATTCGAATCTTCATTGTATACGTGATATGAATCCGAGCTATATAAAAATGGACAAGGATTTTACGGCGAAGGCGATGAACAGTACCGGAGATTATGAATTATTTAAAAATATCGCTTCGATGGTGCATAGTATTGGTGTCAGGATATGTGCAGAAGGCATTGAGGAACGGGAGTGGTGCCGGAAGATGAAGGAGATGCAGGTTGATTATCTGCAGGGATATCTGTTTGGCAGACCATGCAGAAAGGAACAGTTTATCAGGGAAACAGGGTGTTGCACTTTGTCCAATTTTTAGTATAATGAAAATATTGAGGTCAGAGGTTATTGTTTTTACAATGCAAAGCAATGACTTCCGGCCTTATTTTATGGAAACAGAAAGGATACAGCTATGGAAGTAGAATTTGACGTACAGATGACATCAGCAGATCTTTATGATTATATGCTGCATCATACCTTTACAAGCCCTTCCGGTCTGATCGGTGCGGTGGCCGGGGCATTGATGATCGTAGCAGGCTTTGCAGGAAGCGGTGCTTTATGTACGATTGCAGGGATCGTGATCCTGCTGTATCTCCCGGTGGCGCTTTTTATGCGTTCCAAACAGCAGTTTCTGAGTAATCCGGCATTCAGGCAGCCGCTGCATTACCGGATGGATGAGGAAGGGATCACAGTATCACAGGGAGAACATGAGGAATGCTGCAAATGGGAAGACATGCAGAAGGCAATATCCACCATGCGCAGTATTGTTCTTTATACCTCAGCAGTTAATGCAACTATTCTGCCAAAGAAAGCCATGGGAGAGAAAACAACGGCTGTGATCGGGGTCATATCCACCCATATGCCGCCAAAGAAGGTGAAAATAAGATGCTGACAGAAAAAGAAAGCTTCCGGGCAGAGGATACTTATGCCCTTGGGAAAAAGATCGGAGAGGAGGCCAGACCGGGAGAGGTGTATACACTGATCGGTGACCTTGGGGTTGGAAAAACTGTGTTTACACAGGGGCTGGCAGCAGGGCTTGGCATTACGGAACCGGTGAACAGTCCGACCTTTACCATTTTGCAGAGCTATGAAGAGGGACGGCTGCCATTCTATCATTTTGACGTATACCGGATCGGAGATATTTCCGAGATGGATGAGATCGGATATGAGGACTGCTTTTACGGAGATGGGGTCAGCCTGATAGAGTGGGCAGATCTGATCCGTGAGATCCTGCCTGATCATTATACGCAGATTACGATTCTGAAGGATCTGGAAAAGGGCTTTGACTACCGTAAGATCCTCATAGAAGAGATATAGGAGGCAATATGAAGATTATTGCACTGGACAGCTCCGGCCTTGTAGCATCTGTTGCACTGCTTGAGGATACCGGACTGGTAGGAGAATATAATATTCAATACAAAAAGACCCATTCACAGACACTTCTTCCGATGCTGGAGGAGTTAAAAGATCAGGTGGAGCTGGAGCTTTCCACTGTAGATGCCATAGCCATAGCAAGTGGTCCCGGATCCTTTACAGGGCTTCGGATCGGCTCGGCGACAGCCAAGGGGCTTGCCTATGCACTGCAGATCCCGATCATTGAGATCCCGACACTGCAGGGACTTGCCTGCAATCTGTATGGCACAGACAAGCTGGTGTGTCCGATCATGGATGCCAGAAGAGAACAGGTTTATACGGGGATCTATACTTTTGAAAAGAAAGAAAATTCAGGAAGTACAGAAGGACTCCGTGAGCCGGATAGCTATATTATGAAGGAGATCCTGTCTGACAGACCGGTCTCTGTTGCAGAGATCGCACAGCATTGTAATGAACTGGACAGGGAAGTGATCTTTCTTGGGGATGGTGTTCCTGTATATGGAGAAAAATTAAAGGAAATGATGAAGGTTCCCTATCAGCTTGCCCCGGCACATATGAACAGACAGCGGGCAGCGGCTTTTGGTGTACTGGCCTTTGACTGGTATGCAGAAGGAAGGTATGTCAGTGCCATGGAGCATGCACCGGAATACCTGCGTCTGTCTCAGGCAGAACGGGAGCGGAACCATGCAGATTAGAGAGCTTCGTGCAGAGGATGTACCTGCAGTTGCCAGGATCGAAGCAGAGGTTTTTTCGGAGCCATGGACAGAAAGGGATTTTCTGGAGATGGTGAAGGCAGATTATGCCCATTATTATGTGGCAGAGGAGGCTGGAGAGATCACAGGCTACTGTGGTCTCAGAAACATGGCCGGTGAAGGAGAGATCACCAATGTTGCCGTTGCACCGCTTTTCCGGAGAAAGGGAACAGGCAGAAGGCTCATGGAATATCTGCTTAAGAAAGCGTCTTCCTGTGGGATTGGTGACTGTACCCTCGAAGTCCGTGCCGGAAACAGTCCTGCGATCAGTCTTTATGAAAGTCTTGGGTTCCGGACAGAAGGGATCAGACCGGGTTTTTATGCTAAGCCCAGGGAAGATGCACTGATCATGTGGAAGAGACAGGAAGAACAAGGATAATTTACCACTGGTGCTTTCTTTTTGTATCCTTCATAATAAAAGCAGAGATTTTATGAAAACAGGAGGATGCCATGCGTATTTATGAAGAAGGAAGCAGGGAAAAGCTTTCAGCGGTGATCTGTAATCAGTGTGGAAAAAAGATGAAGGTTGAAAATGGGATCCTGATGGAAGGATGCTGTCATGTGGAGACTCCTTTTTCCTATTTCAGCCAAAAGGATGGCCACAGGTACTTGTTTGACCTGTGTGAAGAGTGTTATGATAGAATGATAGCAGAGTTTTCTGTTCCTGCAGAGATCAGGGAGGAAACAGAGCTGCTTTGACAGGCATTTCCTGCCTGCGGTATAGGGAGGTACTATGCTCGATATTTGTTTGCTTGGTACCGGAGGCATGATGCCGCTGCCCTACAGGTGGCTGACATCCATGATGGCCCGGTACAACGGTCAGAGTATACTGATCGACTGTGGAGAAGGAACACAGATCGCCATGAAGGAAAAGGGCTGGAGTCCCAAGCCTATCGACGTGATCTGTTTTACTCACTTTCATGCCGATCATATCAGCGGACTGCCCGGTATGCTTCTCACGATGGGAAATGCAGAACGGACGGAGCCGCTGCTTTTGGTGGGACCAAAGGGACTTTCGAGAGTCGTGGCATCCCTGCGGGTGATCGCACCGGAGCTTCCGTTTGTGATCGACTGCCTCGAGCTGACAGAGAACGAACAGAGCATTGCCTTTGATGGGTTTAAGATTGAAGCCTTTAAGGTGAATCATAATGTGCCCTGCTATGGATACAGCATTGTGATTGACCGGATCGGAAAATTCCAGGTGGAAAAGGCTGTTTCCCTTGGAATAGACAAGCGCTACTGGAGCAGGCTCCAGCACGGCGAGGTGATCGAAACTTCGGAAGGGACGTTTACCCCGGAGATGGTGCTTGGTGAGAAACGTAAAGGACTTCGGGTTACCTACTGTACAGATACCAGACCGACCGACAGTATTCTGCAGCATGCGAAGGAGGCAGACCTCTTTATCTGTGAGGGTATGTATGGGGAGCCGGATAAGCTGAAAAAGGCCAAAGAAAATAAACATATGACATTTTACGAAGCTGCGGAAATTGCAAGAAAAGCAGAGCCGGAGCGTTTGTGGCTGACACATTATAGTCCTTCACTGAACAGACCGGAGGAATATCTCCCCGCGGCAAGGAAGATATTTCCGAAGACAGAAACCTGCAAGGATGGAAAGACGATCACCCTATTATTTGAGGACGAAGCATGAACAGAAAAAAAGCAAAATCGGAAGGGTATAAGGTAGTCATTATAGGTCTGATCCTGATACTTATGGTTGGAGGATATTATTTTTATCTTTCAAACAAGAGCCATAAGACAGAAGAAGAACCGGTTAAGATCACAGCGGTCCAGGAAGCGCTTATGTATAATTTTGACCGGAATTATCCGCCTACGCCCAAAGAGGTAGTGAAGCTTTACGGGAAAATGACGCAGTGCTTCTATAATGAAGAATATACAGACGAGGAATTTGAAGAGCTGGCGCTTAAGATTGAGAACCTTTATGATGAGGAGCTGATCGCCAATAAAACACAGGATCAGTATCTGCAGGATCTGAGGTGGGATATCAATAACTATAAAGAGCAGGAGATCGTAATCTCAAGCTGTGCAGTAAGCTCCAGTGCGGATGTGGATTATTATTCGGTAGATGAAAATGAATTTGCAAGATTATACTGTACCTTCAATCTGAGAAAGGGGACAACACTTGGCTCTGTAGAGGAGGTATTCCTTTTGCGGAAGGATCAGAAGGGGCATTGGAAGATTTATGGCTTTAAGCTGGCAGATGATGCCGATAATGATGAGTGAGGAAATACAGATGGAAAAGGATGTTACAATTCTGGCAATAGAGAGCTCCTGTGATGAGACAGCAGCAGCTGTTGTAAGAAATGGCAGAGAGGTATTGTCTAATGTGATATACTCCCAGATCGCACTGCACACGGTATATGGTGGTGTAGTTCCGGAGATCGCATCCAGAAAGCATATTGAGAAGGTGATCCAGGTCATCGATCAGGCACTTGTGGATGCCAATATGAAATTGCAGGATATGGATGCGATTGCAGTTACCTATGGGCCAGGTCTTGTTGGGGCTTTACTTGTTGGAGTTTCCGCAGCCAAATCGATCAGCTTTGCCACAGGGATCCCACTTGTAGGTGTGCATCATATTGAAGGTCATATCAGTGCAAATTACATAGAGAATAAAGAACTGGAGCCTCCCTTTGTATGTCTTGTGGTATCCGGCGGGCATTCTCATCTGGTCGTAGTGAAGGATTATGGGGAATATGAGATCCTTGGACGTACCAGGGATGATGCGGCAGGAGAAGCCTTTGACAAGGTGGCGAGGGCGATCGGTCTTGGATATCCCGGAGGACCGAAAATTGATAAGGTGGCAAAGCAGGGGAATCCCGAAGCTATTCATTTCCCCCGGGCAAAGGTGGCACAGGCAGAGTATGATTTCAGCTTCAGTGGTCTTAAATCCGCCGTACTGAATTATCTGAATTCCTGTGAAATGAAGGGTGAAACTGTTGATCAGGCAGACGTGGCGGCCTCTTTCCAGAAGGCGGTAGTGGATGTACTTGTAGACCATTCCATGGAAGCACTGCGCAAATGTGGTTATAAGAAATTTGCCATAGCAGGGGGAGTTGCATCCAATTCTGCTCTCCGGGCAGCCTTTGAAGAAGCATGCACAAAGGAAAATATTGAATTTTACCATCCTTCACCTATTTACTGTACTGATAATGCGGCCATGATCGGAGCGGCAGGATATTATGAGTTCCTGAAGGGTGTCAGAAGCGGATATGATCTGAATGCGGTTCCGGGACTCAAACTGGGAGAGAGATAAATTCAGGTATGATGGATCCTGCTGAGATGAAGTCCGGCAGGATCATTTTAAAGTGCGAAAGGGAAATCTGCATATGGAAAAGAAAAAGTGCCGGTGTGGCGCTGTAGTACTTGCTGCAGGCAGCGGGAAGAGAATGGGAGGCAGCACCAAGAAGCAGTATCTGCTGATGGGGGGAAAGCCGGTTTTGTATTATTCCCTGAGAGCGTTTGAGGACAGCTTTATTGATGAGATCGTACTGGTAACGGGGGCAGAGGATATCAGCTACTGCCAGCAGGAGCTTGTGGAAAAGTATGGCTTTACCAAGGTAAGCAGGGTGACGGAGGGTGGAAAAGAACGTTATCATTCCGTAGCCTGTGGTCTTACTGCGCTTTCAAACTGCGATTATATCTTTATCCATGATGGGGCAAGACCATTCGTGACGGGGGAAATCCTGGAGAGATGTCTTACAGATGCCACGGAGTATGGTGCCTGCGTAGCCGGGATGCCGGTGAAGGACACGATCAAGATTGCTGATGCAAAGGGTATGATCCGGGAAACCCCTGACCGGAATCTTGTATGGATGGTGCAGACCCCTCAGGTCTTTGATGCACTCCTGATCCGGTCTGCTTATCAGAAGCTGCTTGCGGAGGAGAAAAAGCTCCTGCAGCAGGGAATTCATATTACAGATGATGCCATGGTCGTGGAAACGCTGATGAGGCATCCTGTGAAGCTGACAGAAGGCTCCTACCAGAATATCAAGATCACTACACCGGAGGATATGAGGGTGGCCGAAAGCTTTCTGGCAGACTAAGAGTACTGCAGGGGATTTTCCAGGGTTGGTATTTTTGGAAGCAGTCTACTTCAGGCGTTTATCTGGTACGGATAGATGCCTTTTTCTATTGTTAGAGCCCGCTTGAAACAGCCGATGTAACCTTGAAGGGATTCCTCTCGAGCATGGGTACGGATGTATCGTTTGCAAGGCGACTGCCATCGGTGCTGTTTCTATGTTATTCTCTTTGATCATAATTAAGTTTTTATGCTTGTCAAATGAAATTTTCAGACATATATACCCCAATCGTTCGATCTACACCGAGATGTATCACACACAATAAATGGCATCCATCGCCCATAAAATAAGGGAATAATGATGTTTTATTTATATAAGAAAATTTCAAAAAACACTTTTTTAAGGCGTAAAATTTTTTGAAAAACAAATTTTCAGAAGGAATCTGAGTTGCATAAACAACCGGTTATGGTGTAATATAATTATATAAATATTTGAGTTGTAACACAGATTTTAGTTTACCGGGAACCCGGAACATAAGGGAACTGTCCCCTGAAAATAACAAGGGGATGACCGGTTTTGGCTTTCTCTTGATCACATAGATAATTGATAATTAAGAGAAAGTGGGGAAAAACAATGATAACATTTAAAGTTGATGAGGTTACACCGTGTCTTAAAGAGATATCGACAGGTGATATATATGAGACAGAGGTTGTCCGGATAAAAAGGAAGAGCATATTAAAGAAATATAATAGGAATACGGGATGGTATGTAAACTGGAGTAAGTTTGCCGATGATGTTGAAGTTTATGCATTAGTTTTGGAAGGAACTAATGATATTCAGGGAATGGTAGCGCTACAGAGGGATGACTGTGCCAAAGCTATATATGTATTATGGGGATGTACAGCACCTCATAATAATATCTGGCAATATGGAGAACAACGTTTTTCAGGAGTTGGCGGGCATTTGTTGGCAATAGCTTCCGAAGTATCTGTAAAATGTGGCTATGAAGGCTTTCTGTATGGGGAAGCAATGGATAAGGATTTATATGATTATTACTGTGATAAATTTGGAGCTGCATATTTGCCGCCGCTTAATAATCCATATCGATTCATGTTATCAGGAGAATCCACACAACATATAAGGGAGGTGTATACGTATGAATGGACCAATGAGTGCATATAAAGAAAAACAACAGATAGCTGATTCATTCATTGAAAGACTTAAGCCGTATGAAAAGTTAACACCGCTGAGATTTGATTTGCGGGGATATGCAAAATTTTTAAAAGAGAATGGAATTTCTGGAAAGGATGTTCCTTCAGATGTAGTAGAAAAGTTTAAAGAATAAAGTAGTCTACTTCAGGCGTCTATCTGGTGAGGATAGATGCCTTTTTCTATGTAACTGCAACTGATGAAGTTCTTCAGAGTAACTGCAATTACATAGTTGCAATAGGTTTGAAAATTTCCCTAAAAAATTCTTTTTAAATTTCTTGAAAAAGTTGTTGACATTAGGAAAGTGTTTTGCTAGAATAATCCTTGCGCTGATTCAGAGCGAGTCAGTACAAACGACATGGAGAGGTATCGAAGTGGTCATAACGAGGCGGTCTTGAAAACCGTTTGTCCGCAAGGGCGCGTGGGTTCGAATCCCACCCTCTCCGCTGGAGATACCCTCTCCACGAACCTTATATATTGAATCATAAGTCAGCTTTTGTGGAGAAGTACCCAAGAGGCTGAAGGGGCTCCCCTGGAAAGGGAGTAGGTCGTTAATAGCGGCGCGAGGGTTCAAATCCCTCCTTCTCCGTTGGTGATCTCCATTGATTGCCGATGATGCAAAGCAAACATGCGATAAGGACAACTTGTTGCAAAGCCAGTTCGCAGCGAAGCTGCTCACTGAGTGCTGTCGCACAATGTATTCCTGCATGAAAGCAATTTCCTGAAAGCAAGCTTTCGGAAATCACTTTCACACATGAATCCGCTTTGCACGTACCTTGACAAATAAACAGTAATGCAACCCTGAAAATTCTAAA
>NZ_JAXXXI010000045.1:0-126507 GCF_037359455.1 Suilimivivens sp. | reverse complement strand
GGTGCTTTGGGACATTCTTTTCATTTTGGAATTGCAATTTGTGGAAACTCAAGCACCATTTATGAAAAAACTGTGAACCCAGGCTCCTGTCAGCAGAGCTGTTCAATCCGGTCGGTTTCTCTTCTGTAATAATAAATCGAATCCGCCAGGATTTCACAGTCTGCCACACAGTTTTCATTGATCTCTGTCACCATTCGAAGCAGTTCCTGTCTGTTTCGGTCTCCCTGATCCGGCAGAAGCAGAACCTCATGCACAGAGCTTGGCAAAATATAAAGGTTCCTGCCGATCCTTCCGGCAAATTGCTTCAGTACACCTGGATAAAACATACATACAGCTCCCTGCAGTCTCTGACGGTTACTGAGTACAAAGAGTGGAATCCTTACCTGATCCGACTGAAGCTCCTCCCGGAGCTTTTCCTTCTTTTCATCTGCCCAGTTCCTGAAGATCAGTTCCTCGATCGGTTCTATAGACGCCGGATATCTGGCAGGTGTATTAACCAATGCCTCTGCAAACAGATCCTTATCCGTAATGCCCCATTTTTCCAGATGCTCATTTTTAACCAGAATAGAAGCCTTTCCATAGAAGGGTGACTGCTGTACGGTATAATAACAGACAAGAGCCAGATTACACACCGGTCTCCAGGGTGTATCCAGCAGAAGCTTCTTATTTTTTTCATAATGGATCAGCCTGACAGAGATCTGTTCCTTCGCCGTTTCAAAATCAAGAAAATCTGACAGATTTACTTCCTCCGGGATCCTGCTCTGATGAAGGATCCTTGCAAGTGCCTCCACAATCTTTGGAACTGCCGTCCCCTCCTTGTAATTTTCATAAAAGTCATTGATATATACAGTAGGTGATGTGTTAAGCCCCTCCTCCTGGACAACGATACCAAGAAGCTCCACGCCATTGTTCTTTTTTACTACTGTAGTTGTGATCTGAAACCTCTCTCCCATTGTTTTCTTCAGTTCCCTGACAACTGTTTCTGCAAATACATTAAAATTCATAGATGTGTTTTCCATAAGATACCTCTTTCTTAGATGTGTTTTTAGAATATTGCTGATTTTATTTCTGCACACGCAAAAAAAGACAATGAATCAAAGTTCATTGTCTTTCAGGCTTATCATTGTCTCGTGGTACGTCTTATACTCTGGATAAATACTCTCCAGTTCTGGTGTCGATCTTAATCTTGTCACCAAGTTCAACGAATAAAGGAACGTTAACGGTTGCTCCTGTCTCTACAGTAGCAGGCTTGGAAGCACCAGTTGCTGTATCACCCTTGAATCCGGGCTCTGTATCTGTGATCTCAAGCTCAACAAACAGCGGAGGCTCAATAGCGAATACGCTGCCATTGTGGGAACATACCTTAACCATTTCGTTCTCTTTTACAAACTTCAGGGCATCGCCAACTGTATCAGCGTCCAGTGCGATCTGCTCATAGGTTTCCACATCCATAAAGTTATACAGGTCTCCGTCTGAATACAGATACTGCATATCTTTTCTATCGATTCGTGCCTGAGGACACTTTTCAGTAGGTCTGAAAGTCTTCTCTACTACGCCGCCACTCTTGATATTCTTCAGCTTAGTTCTTACAAATGCAGCTCCTTTACCGGGCTTTACATGCTGGAACTCAATAATCTGGTAAACATTATTATCTAACTCAATCGTAATACCATTTCTGAAATCACCTGCAGAAATCATTAAAATATTCCTCCTAAAATTCTCACGTTATAATTCTTATTAAGTTTAATATAAATACCGATAATTTTCAACTGTTTTCTGCTACTAATTACAAAAAACTACTTTCCCTGTCTTTCCAGCAGGAAATCTACTGCCTCCAGATAACCTGGAAGACCATGTCCGTAGATCTGTTTATCACATGCCGGCGCTGTTACGGAAACCTTACGGAACTCCTCTCTGTTTGTGATATCGGAAATATGGATCTCCACCTTTGGCATAGTCACGCTGGCAAGGGCATCATGGATCGCATAGCTGTAATGAGTATAGGCTCCCGGATTGATCACGATCCCTTCTGTTCCATCAAAGTAGGCATCCTGAATCCTGTCAATGATGGCACCTTCATGGTTACTCTGGAATACCTCTATGGTGCAGCCTGTCTCTTCTCCCTTTTTGGCGATCATCTGCAGCAGATAATCATAATCCTGCGTTCCATAGATATTCTTCTCACGAATGCCTAGAAAATTCAGGTTTGGCCCGTTAATAATCAAGATTTTCATTTTTCTTCCCTGTCCTTTCCATTCCATCTCTCTTCCCCCTGAAGCCTGCATATCTCATCAATGATCTCACCAAAATTCTTTTCTCCCACATCGATCACATGATCTGCACATGCCTCATATAATGGTGCTCTCTGTTCCAGCAGTGCTCTGATCTTCCCCTTCGGATCTTCTCCCTGCAAAAGGGGTCTTGTAGTATCATACTTCAGTCTCTCATACACAATTTCCGGTGTGATCCTGAGATAATAAATACTCCCAAGTTCTGCAAGCAATTCTGCATTTTCTTCCCGGAGCGGCAGTCCCCCGCCAGTAGCGATGATCCTGTTATCCTCTGTCCGGATCAGCTCCCTGATACAATCCGTTTCCATTTTCCGGAAGCAGGCTTCTCCTTTACTGGCAAACAGTTCGGAAATACTCATTTTCTGTTTTTTCTCAATCCATTTATCTGTATCGATCAGTGTTCTCCTGAGTGCATAGGAAAGCCGGATCCCCGTGCTTGTCTTGCCACATCCCATAAACCCGATCAGTATAATATTATTTTTCATCCGTCTCTATCCTTTGACTTTTTCCTGCAGCAGAGCGGACACCTTACGGATCACATTCTCTGGTACTTTGGTATCCAGAAACAGTTCATAGGCAATGATCCCCTGATACAAGAGCATCCGGATACCGCAATAAGCCTCTCCACCAGCTTCCTTCACCAGCTTCATAAATCTGGTTTCCTCAGGCTTATAGATCAGATCATAGGCTTTGCTGATATGCTGGTAAAAAGCCGGATCCAGGATCACGGCATCCTCCGTATTGGGGTACAGCCCGGCACTGGTTCCCTGGATGGCTGTCATCTTTTCTTCCGGCAGCTTCTCATACTCTGAAAGCGCCATTGGAAGAATACAGTCTCTTTCATAAGCCCTGTTCACTTCCTCTGCAAGAACTGCTGCCTTTTCATAGGAGCGGTTTAAAAGATATATTCTCTTTGCCCCTTTCTCTGCGCAGAGAAAAGCGGCTGCCCTGGCCGCACCACCTGCCCCGAGAAGGATCATATCCTCTGCTTCAAAGGCAATGCCTTCCTCCTCCATCGCACGGTATAAGCCCATCATATCTGTATTGTAACCCTGGAAGCCGTTTTCTGTTCTGACAAGGGTATTCACGGCACCGATCTTCTCTGCCAGTCCTTCTACGCAGTCAAGATAAGGGATCACCGCCTGCTTATAGGGTACTGTCACATTCAGTCCCAGTACATTCAGACTGTAAGCACCTGCAATGGCCTTCTGCAGATTTCCCTGTTCCACATGGAACGGCACGTAGACCAGATTGTCATGCATCTCTTCTGCCACCGTATTATGGATCACCGGTGAAAGGGTATGTTCCACCGGATTCCCAATCAGTCCGCAAAGTCTTGTATGTCCGTTAATTTCCATATCTTATCTCCCATTCCCATGAACCAGAAATTCTGTGCCTTCTTTTCTGCATTTCTTCTTATAGAAATACAGGACAATCCATTCCAGCCGCCGTTTCAGAATGATCTGGATCTCTTCCTTCTTATCAATGGGTCTTGTCAGAATGGAAAAAATCCCCACCCTTCTGGCACCCCATACATCCGTAAAAAGCTGATCTCCGACAAACAGGGTTGTACCTCTGTCTGTTCCCATCTTTGACATTGCTTCCTCATAGCCTCTTTTCGCCGGCTTTCCTGCCTTAAAAATATAGGAGACATGGACTTTGTCATTAAACATTTTCACTCTGGGCTCTTTATTATTGGAAAGGAGCATGATCTGAAAGCCTGTCTTCTTAAGACGCTCCATCAGGGCAATGCTTCTTTCATCTGCCGGTGCCCCATGCTCCACCAGCGTATTGTCAATATCAAAAATAATCCCCCGGAATCCTCTCCGGTAATATTCTTCATAATCAATTCCATAAGCCGAATCCATATACAGATCCGGATAAAAAGTCTGCAGCATACGATTCCTCATTTCTCTCTCTGATGAGTATAACAAAACACCCTGCACTTGTGCAAGGTGTTGTTTATGCTGCCTGTATAAAACAGTCCCCCTATATTTCCCGGACTGTCTATTTACGGATTACCATGCCATCTTCCGGATTTACCGAAATGGTGCTTCCTACAAAGTACTGGTAGTCCTGCAAAATGGAATCCTTCTTCATATCAGAGATTGCTTTCTGCATATCCAGATTCATCAGACTGCTCTCACTGCCCAGATAATCGAAGGTTTCTTCCTTATGGAAGGTCATCGAGATTTCGGAAGGATTCACAGAGGTTCTCTTCTGTAATGCACTCTCCTCAGCCGCACTCTGCTGTATCTGTCCACCTGTGGGCTGCTCCTCTGCTGCATTTCCTGACTTGGTACTGCCAGGTACTGTTTCCTGCTGTGCTTCTATCTTCTGCGGAGTAACTGCGGAGGCTTCCGGTATTCGGTAATAAGCTGATATATTATTGTAGCCTGACATCAGACTGATTGCCATCGCTTTACTCCTTTCTGTCAACATTATTTCACGATTATATCATATATATCGATCCATGAAAATAAAAAATTAACATCGTTTTCATATTTCGTATATTTTCGAAGTGCGGCCTCCTACACCAGGATCCCGGCTGCCTTAAGGAGCCTGCCTGTATAGGGATCTTTATGATGGAAGTAGACCTCCTCCACATCCCCACTCTCCCTGATCTGTCCCTGCTGCATGATCAGCACATGGTCACACATCTCATATACTACTCTCAGATCATGGGAAATAAAAAGAATGGACAGATTCATTTCCTTCTGGATTTCCTTTAAAAGTGCAAGGATCTGTGCTTGTATTGTCACATCCAGTGCTGATACCGGCTCATCGGCGATCAGAAGCTCCGGCTCCAGCATCAGTGCTGCAGCAATCGCAATCCTCTGCCTCTGTCCACCAGAAAGCTCTCTTGGATAATGCTCCAGAATCTTCTCTTCCAGTCCTACCCGCTCCAGCATGGTCTTTACCTTTAGCACTCTCTCTTCTTTTGACAGTCCACCCTTCAGACGCAGCGGCTCCTCCAGAATCCATGCAATCCTTTTCGATGGATTCAAAGAGCCATAGGGATCCTGAAATACCATCTGAGGCTGCATGGTATTTCTTATGATCGTCCCTTCATAGGGAATCATCTGCAGAATACTTCTGGCAAGAGTCGTCTTGCCGCTTCCGCTTTCTCCCACAAGGCCAAGAATCTCTCCCCGTTTCATGGCAAAGGAAACATCCTTCAGCACCTGTATGCTTTTTTTCTTTTCAAAGGGAGTTTTCCGGCTCACAGGATAAAACACCTGCAGATCCGTAACCTCCAGAATATTCTCTGTCATCATGAATCCTTTTCTGTCTTTCTGATTACCCTGGGAATCGCTGCGATCAGCTTCTTCGTATATTCTTCCTTCGGATGATAAAAAATCTCATCCACAGGTCCGCTCTCTACCACATAGCCTCCCCTCATCACAAGCACCCGTTCACATAGCTGACGCACCAGGCTTAAGTCATGAGAGATAAAAAGAATGGCTGTCTTCTTTTCCCGATTGATCCTTTTCAGCAGCGCTACGATCTGCTCCTGAATCGTCACATCCAGTGCTGTCGTCGGTTCATCTGCGATCAGGAGCTTCGGATCACAGATCATGGCCGCTGCGATCATGACACGCTGTCTCATGCCTCCGGAAAGCTCATGGGGATACTGCTCATACACCTGCTCCGGATTATGCAGTTCTACTTTCTGCAGCATTTCTATGGCACGCTTTTTCCGTTCTTCCTTTGAAAGCTCCGTGTGCAGACGGAGAGCCTCTTCTACCTGCCAGCCGATCTTTTTCACAGGATTTAAAGAGGTCATCGGCTCTTGGAATATCATACCGATCTCATTTCCCTGGAACTTACGCAGTGTTTTACGGTCACAATCAAGGAGATTCACTCCCTCAAACAGAATCTCTCCTCTTTTTTTCATGTCCTTCCTGCTCAGAAGCCCTGCGATTGCCAGCGCACTCATAGATTTTCCGGAGCCGGATTCTCCTACCAGTCCAACGATCTCCCCCTCATGCAAGGTAAGGTCAAAATCGTAGACCACAGTCTCCGGTCTCTCATGGTCAAAAAACTCTATATTCAAATCTGTAACTCTTATCATTTCCTTACTCATTTTTAAGCCCATCCGACAATAAACCAAATCCAAGCACCAGCAGTATGATCGTCAGTCCGGGGAACAGCGCATACATGGGTACACTGAACAGAAATGACTGTGCCTCAGAAAGCATTCTTCCAAGACTTGCATCCGGTGGCTGTACACCAATCCCAAGGAAGCTCATTCCCGCTTCTGCCAGAACAGCATTGTTAAAGCCGATCATAATGGCTGACAGCAGCACTGTCATGGTATTTGGCAGGATATGCACAAACATGATCCTGAAGTCCCCTGCTCCCTGGAGCTTTGCGCTTTTCACATAATCCATGTTTTTATTCCGGATAAATTCACTCCGCACGATCCTGGCAAAGCTTGGTACAAAGGCAATGCCAAGTGCGATGATCACATGATACTTGCCGCTGCCAAGAAGGCTGATAAACAAAAGGGCAAGCAGGATACTGGGAAAAGCAAACACTGCATCATTGATCCGCATCAGCACTTCATCCAGGATGCCGCCATAATATCCGGTCAGCGCCCCGATCAGAATACCGAAAGTGACACCGATCAGTACAGTTCCCGCAGCCACGATCAGAGTCGTTCTGCTCCCGGAGAGTACCCTTGAGAAAATATCCCTTCCAAAATTGTCACAGCCCATCAGATGCTTCACCGATATGCCAGCAAACTTGGCAGAAGGATCCATGGTATTGGGATTATAAGGAGTATAAAAGCACCCCATCAGGATCATAAACAGCATGATCCCTGTCAGAATACTGCCCGCAATGAAATTCTTGTTTTTTCTGATCTTTTTCCAGTTCATCCTTTTCTCCCCGGATCATTCCACTGATATTCTGGGATCTACCAGACCATAGATCACGTCCACCACCATATTGACTACAAGCACCAGCGCGGCAATACACACGATCACCGCCATCACCACCGGATAATCCCTGTTAGAGATAGACGTCAGAAGAATCCTTCCAAGCCCAGGGATCCCAAAAACCTGTTCAATGATAATGCTGCCTGCGATCATATCAGAAAGTGCCATCCCAAGAAAGGTGATCACCGGGATCATGGCATTCTTCAGTACGTGACGGTACAGGACGCTCCGTTTACTGTTTCCTCTGCTATAAGCTGTCCGCACATAATCAAGCTTCATTTCCGAGATCACAGAGCTCCTAAGAAGCTTGACCGCCATGGCTGCCTTTGGCAGTGCTATGGCAAGAGAAGGAAAGAACAGATATCCCACGAACTTTCCTATATTTATCTGATAGGAAACATAACCACCCGGTGTAAACAGCCGGAAGATCATTCCAAACACAAAGGTGATCAGGATCCCGGCAAAGAAAGGCGGTACTGCCATAATGATCTGATTAACCACGGTAATGATCCGGTCTGTCATTCCTCCCTCGTGCTTTGCCGCATATAGACCTACAGGAATGGAGATCAGTATCATCCATACAAAAGCCATCAGTGTCATGGTAATGGTAACCGGCAGCTTATCCAGGATCATTTCACTGACCGGCATCCGGTAGCTGTAAGAGGTGCCCATATCTCCCTTCAGGAAACCGGCAGCCCATCTGCCATACTGTACAAGCACCGGGTCATTCAATCCAAGCTCCTCCCGCAGTGCCTCTGCCCTCTCCGGTGTTGCCTGGGTGCCCAGCATGGAGGTCACCGGGTCTCCCGATATCATATGAAAAGCAAGAAAGACAAAGAGCGTGACTGCAAACAGGGTTACGCACATCGTCAAAATCTTTTTGCCTGCATATCTCATCTCTTTGTCCTCCTATCGTCAGATTACTGGCTGACAAGCTTCAGTTTTGCTATATCCTGAACATACAGGGGATAGAACTCATATCCTGTATAGTTCTTATTTAATGCTACAAACTCCGGCAGATCCTGAATATAAACATTTGCTGCATCTGTAGCAAGAATTGTTTCGCATTCCTTGTAATACTTTGTTTTCTCTGCATCATCCGTGCTGGCAAGTGCATTTGCAAAAGCCGTATCATAGTCTGCATTGTTATAGTTGATAAAGTTGTTGGATGCCGTACTGGTAAATCTCTGCAAAAGGGCTGCTCCTGTAAGACTTGATGCATCTACGCCAACAACCGTGGATTCAAAGTTTCTGTCTGTATAAACATCACTCAGCCAGCTGTCCCACTCTACAAGCTGGATATTGGCAGTCACACCGATATTGGCAAACTGCTCTACCAGAACCTGTGCGGTATCTATATGGGGCTGGTAGTTGGAAGGTACTGTAATCGTAAAGGAAAAGCCATCCGGATAACCGGCTTCTGCAAGCAGCTCCTTTGCCTTATCAAAATTCTGCTGATACGTATCATTCAGTTCTTCCATATAGTACTTTCCAAACGCCGGAAACATGGAGCTTCCCAGCTCGGTTCCCTTACCGTCTGAAATGATATCCATGATCTCCTGCGGATTTACTGCATAGCTGAGAGCCTGTCTGACCCTTACATCATCAAAGGGCGCTACAGCATTGTTCAGGTAAAGAGCCTGCACCAGATTCATCGTCCCTTCCAGTACATCAAACTTGTCAGAAAGCTCTGCTGCCTGGGTTGCTGTCACTCTTGCGAACATATCAATGGATCCGCCCTCCAGATTCATGACAATGGAATCGGCATTGGCACAGATCTTAAAGGTTACATTCTCAATATTAGCCTTTTCTCCCCAATAATCATCAAACCTCTCTACTATAAAGTTCTCCTGGGGTGAACGGGATACATATTTGTAAGGTCCTGTTCCGATGGGATTGGTATCCGGATTCTCATTGGCCTTTGGAATGATTGCTGTCGTCATATAAGCCAGAAATTCTGTGTCTGCTTCCTGCAGTGTTACAACTACGGTATGATCATCTGCGATCGTCACGCTCTCAATATTGGAAAACGCCGGTACCAGAGGTCCTCCGTTACTGGTATCGGCGCATTTGTCAAGTGAAAACTTTACATCCTCTGCCGTAACCAGGCTTCCGTCGTGAAACTTTACTCCGTCTCTTAATGTGAAGGTATATACCTTCCCGCCTTCTGATTCTTCATAGGCGCTTGCCACTGCAGGGATTAAATCACCATCACTGGTCGGCTTAACCAATCCTTCAAACAGATTGAATAATACCTCTTTCGTTCCTGCCGCCACTGCCTTGTGGGGGTCAAGACTATCCTCCAGATCCTGGGGGATTCCGATGGTAATCTGAGAAGAACTCTCCCCTTCCTTGTCACCTGCGCATCCGCCCAGTGCAACAGCAAGCGTGGTAAGCATGAAGACCAGAAGCCATTTTACTGCTCCTTTTTTCATGTTTCTGATTCCTTTCTCATTCTTGTTATGAAATTTTGCATTCTGTTTAAATGCCTCGCTTATTGTATATGATTCTTTTTAAAAAAGCAATCCCTTTTTCAGGACTGCTTTCTTTTTATGGGAAAATGGCTTTCCCCGTTCCTTATCTCTGTTTTCTCTCTGTTTTCTTTATTTCAGTACCTTCTTCAGTTCGTCCATAAAGGTATTGATATCCTTGAACTCCCGGTATACAGAAGCAAATCTGACATAGGCTACAGCTTCCAGATTCTTCAGCTTATCCATGACAAGTTCTCCGATCACACGGCTTGGGATCTCTTTCTCTTCCCTGTTAAAAATCTCTGTCTCTACTTCATCCACGAGCTGGTTGATCTGATTGATGCTGATCGGTCTCTTATGGCAGGCACGAAGAACGCCTGCTTCGATCTTGGATCTGTCATATGGCTCCCTGTTCTCATCCTTCTTGATCACAATCAGGGGAATCGTCTCTATCTTCTCATAGGTGGTAAAGCGTTTACCACATTCATCACACACTCTTCTTCGTCTGATGGAATTGTTATCCTCTGCCGGTCTTGAATCAATGACTCTTGTATTTTCATGGCTGCAATAGGGACATTTCATAGGCTTTCTCCTGTTCTGGTTCTTTGAGAATATTATATTCCGCACAGAAAAGCATGTCAACCGCAGACATCTACAATAATAATATCAGGTCCAATCTGTTTGATATCCTTGTAGGGAATACAGTAATCCGGTTCCGATTTCAGAAGATTACAGAATTTATTATTTCCCGGTACCGTGACACTGCATATCCTTCCGCTGCATTCATCAAACTCAAGATCTCCGATCCTGCCAAGCTTCCTGCAGTCCCTTAAATTGATCACGTCCTTACATTTCAGTTCTGAATAACGCATCTTTTCCTGCCTCTTCCTCTTTTTATTATTTTATGCAGACAGACAAATCTGGAAATCCTTTTTCTGCATGAATATTTTCCTGGTCTTTTGAGAATGATTACAAGTATCTAGTAAACAGGAGGATTCTTTATGGCACAGGGAAAAGTTGAAATCTGCGGGGTAAATACGGCAAGACTCCCCCTGCTGAAGACAGCAGAAAAAGAGGCTCTTTTTAAAAAAATCACGCAGGGGGACACCTCTGCCAGGGAAAAATATATCGAAGGGAACCTGCGTCTTGTCCTCAGCGTGATCAAGCGTTTTTCATCCAGCAGCGAAAATGCGGATGACCTGTTCCAGATCGGCTGTATCGGTCTGATCAAGGCCATTGATAACTTTGATGTTTCCCTGAATGTCAAATTCAGCACATATGCCGTACCCATGATCATCGGAGAGATCCGGCGTTTTCTCCGTGACAACAATTGTATCCGGGTCAGCCGCTCCCTGAAGGATACAGCCTACAAAGCCATTTATGCAAAGGAAATGCTGTTAAAGAAAAATATGAAGGATCCTACTCTCAGTGAAATTGCGGAAGAAATCGGCATCTCCAAAGAAGATATTGTCTATGCCCTGGATGCCATCCAGAATCCAATGAGCCTGTACGAGCCTGTTTTTACCGATGGTGGGGATACCCTTTATGTCATGGATCAGATCAGTGACAAGAAGAATAAAGAAGAGAACTGGGTGGAACATCTTTCCTTAAGTGAAGCCATGAAGCATCTGAATAAACGGGAAAATGAGATCATCTCCCTGCGTTTTTTTGAAGGAAAAACCCAGATGGAAGTGGCCGGCATGATCGGCATTTCTCAGGCGCAGGTGAGCCGCCTTGAGAAAAATGCCTTAAAGACCATGAAAAACTATCTGACTGCCTGAATCAGTTCCTTTTTCAGACGCTTCATAATTTTCTTCTCCAGCCTGGAAATATAAGACTGGGAAATACCAAGCATTTCAGCCACCTCCTTCTGGGTCAGCTCCTTCCCGGAAGGATCGCTTAAGCCAAACCTTAAATTAATGATCGTCTTTTCCCTGTCAGACAGCTTATCTACCGCTTTCAATAAAAGCTTTCGCTCCACCTCTGTTTCAATATCCCGGTAGATCACATCCTCATCCGTTCCAAGAATATCTGACAAAAGCAGTTCATTCCCATCCCAGTCCACATTCAGGGGCTCATCAATCGAAACCTCCAGCTTCGTCTTATTGTTTCTCCGGAGGTACATCAGAATCTCATTTTCAATACATCTTGACGCGTAGGTTGCCAGTTTGATATTTTTCTGCGGATTAAACGTATTGATGGATTTGATCAGGCCGATCGTACCAATGGAGATCAGATCCTCCACACCCACCCCGGTATTATCAAACTTCTTTGCAATATAAACAACAAGTCTTAAATTATGCTCGATCAGAATTGATTTGGCTTCATCCTCATACTCCGTGCCAAGGTCACTGATCACTGCATTCTCCTTATCCGCCTCAAGAGGCGGTGGCAGCACCTCACTTCCTCCGATATAGTGTACATCTCCCTGCCTTCCTGTAAGAAATCCTGCTTCTCTCCGATATATCTTAAACTGGAATCTTCCTGGCATTGCAACCTTAAAAACCATAACTGCTCCTCCTATAAAAACCACTGCTGTGGCAAAATCATCTGATATTTCTTCCTTCCGGACACACGCTCTCTGCACACGGCAATCATCACCTGCTTAAGGCGTCTTCTGCCCGTTTCCTCCTCCAGCTGTATTTCTTCTATTTCATAGGCATCCAGCATTCCTCTTTCTGTTCCTATACTGTGAAAGGGAATGATCCTGTATTTCTCAGGTCTTTTGCAGTGGCTCATTTTTTCAAAGCACACCTCATCCAGTACTGCCACCGGCTTTCTGCTGACGGGCTCAATCAGCCCGTTCCCGGTATCGATCAGTCCTGTTATGGCGAAATTCCCGTCATCCCCGGGAAGCCATACCCTGCAGAAATGTGTCTGCATTTTTCTCTGCTTCCAGTCCTGCAAAAAAGCCGCAAGTCCATATATTGCCATGCCCGAAAGCATAAGCAGATCTCCCTGTACTCTTATGCTGTTTTCCAGGAGAAGACGCTTTACAAGCAGCATGCCCCCACCCATGAAAAATGCAAAGGTGAAATAAAGCAGCAGCCCTGTAAGCAGTTCTTTTCCTTTCTGAAAAGGTGCTGTGATCTTCAGCATGAGCAGTGCTGTGATCACTTTTACAAAGATCCCGGAAAGCAGGCTTCCTGGCAGGCACAGGGTAATACAGTACATCCCTGCTCCTGCCGCTGCCCCGCCCATGACCCGAAAAAAAGTGGTAGATTTCCTAAGGGTCTTAAGGATCAGTCTCAGGATCAGAAAATCAGGCACCAGATTATGTAGAAAGATACTGTCAAGATACAGAACTTTTTGCAAGTGTCACCTCTCTTTCCATGGCACTTCATCATTATAATCATTCTGAAGTCCGGATTTTGTCAAAATCCGGACTTCACTCCCATAACTCATCGCAAAAGGAGCCGGGAAACATGTCCGTTTCTGCAAACGGTACACATTCTCCGGCTCCTTTATTCCTTTCCGTGATCACATACTGTAAAAGCTTCTGGCTGCCTTCACAAGCATTCTGATATCCTTCGTTCCTGCTGTTTCCACGCTGGAATGCATGGCAAGCTGTGCCAGCCCGATATCCACACAGGGAATGGAAACCTGTCCTGCAGAAATATTACCAAGAGTAGAGCCACCGGCAATATCAGAACGGTTACAGTATACACTGACAGGCACATCGGCATCCCTGCATACCCTTCTCATGACAGCTTCCGAATATGCATCCGTGGTATATTTCTGCCCTCCATGATACTTGATCACAATGCCTCCATTCAGATATGGCCTGTTTCCCGGATCTGCCTTTTCCGGGTGAGCCGGATGCATGGCATGGGCATTGTCTGCGGAGATCATGAAGCTGTCGGCAAGAAGCTGCAGATAAGTGCTTTCAGAAGGATCATACTCTTCACTGATCCGCCGCAGGGTATCCCTCAGAAATGTAGAAGCTGCACCCTGCTTGGTAAGGCTTCCCACCTCCTCATTATCAAAAAGCGCATAAACATTTATATAATCCTTACTATCACCCTTCAGAAACCCCTTAAGGCTTCCATATGCACAGGCAAGATCATCCAGTCTTGGAGAAATGATCAGTTCCTTCGAAGCTCCTGCAAGTCTTCCTTTTTCCCTGACATATAAGAACAATTCCTTCCCAAGAATATCTTCCCTCTTCACGCCGGCATACTGTGCCACCTTGTCCATCAGGATATCGCCAGCCTTCTTTTCCTTTCCTTCCTCTACGGCAAGAAGCGGCTGCAGATCAGTCTGGGGATTATAGGTCAGCTTGTCATTCATGCCACGGTTCATATGAATAGCCACATTGGGGATCACAAGCAGATCCTCATCCACATTCACTGTTTTGGAAAGAAGCTGATCCTCTTTCTGATAGACAATCCTTCCAGCTACAGAAAGACACCTGTCTAACCACGTGGCATGGATCATGCCTCCATATGGCTCCACATTCAGTCTGACATAACCGCCCTCGGTCTTCATCTCCCCTTCACATTTTACCTTAAAGGTGGGAGAATCACTGTGAGATGCCATAATGTGGAAGCCCTTTGGTTTCCCCTCCGGCAGGGTAAATGCTATCAGAGAGGAACCATTCCGCTTCACATAATACCGGTTTTGTTCCGGATCCTTTCTTAATCTTTCTGTAAGACCATAGCCTTCCTTTTCCGAAAGTCCGACAAAGCCTTTCTTCTGCAGGCGCTTCTCTACATTTTCTACAGCATGGAAACAGCTCATGCTCTCTTCTATAAAGGTAAGGCACTCCTGTGCCTCTTTTAATTCTTCCTCATTCATACTCTTTCTCCCATAATAATTGATAAGAGCTGTATATCTGATGATATACAGCTCCTGTGCTTACTTATCTCTTTTATTTCTTCTGCAGGAATCCTGGAATATCTAACGGCTTGTTCTCTACCTTGCTTCTGATATCACCGGGATTGATGATTCCCTGTGCCGGCTTTCTTACAGGTGTCTGTACCTGTCCCTGCATGGGATTCTCAGCCGGAGCTGTGAAAGGTCTGCTCTTCAGATTCACATTCGGGGTAACCGGCTTCACATATTTATTTGCGTAGGTTCCCATATTGGACATTGTCTTGTTATTAGGCAGTGTCTCATCAACCAGACCAGTCGCAATAACAGTAACCTTGCAGGAATCTGTCTTGCTTGCATCATACATGGCACCAAAGATAATATTCACATCATCTCCTGCAAGCTCCTGAACATAGCTTGCTGCATCGGATGCATCTGCCAAGGTAATATCTCCGGATACATTAATGATCACATGGGTAGCACCGGAAATAGTTGTCTCAAGCAGCGGGCTCTCTACTGCCATCTTGACAGCTTCGCTTGCCTTATCATCTCCCTTGCCTTCACCAATACCGATGTGGGCAATACCCTTGTCCTTCATAACTGTCTGCACATCCGCAAAGTCCAGATTGATAACAGCAGGAACATTGATCAGGTCTGTAATACCCTGCACTGCCTGCTGAAGCACCTCATCTGCCTTCTTAAGGGCATCCGGCATGGTTGTCCGTCTGTCTACGATCTCAAGAAGCTTGTCATTGGGAATGATGATCAGTGTATCTACATTATCTTTAATTCTCTCAATACCACTTATGGCATTGACCATACGTGCCTTTGCTTCGAAACGGAAGGGCTTGGTAACAACGCCTACAGTAAGGATACCCATATCCTTGGCAAGCTTGGCCACTACCGGTGCTGCACCGGTTCCGGTTCCGCCTCCCATACCACAGGTTACAAATACCATATCTGCACCCTTCAGCGCTGCGGATATCTCTTCGCTGCTCTCCTCAGCTGCCTTCTCACCGATCTCAGGCTTGGCTCCTGCACCAAGTCCTTTGGTCAGCTTCTCGCCGATCTGCAGGAGCTTTGGTGCCTTGCAAAGCTGTAAGGCCTGCTTATCGGTGTTGATCCCGATAAATTCTACTCCTGTAATATTCTCTTCTACCATTCTATTAACAGCGTTATTGCCTGCACCGCCTACACCGACTACAATAATGCGGGCAGCAGACTCAGCGTCGTTTGTCTTAATCTCCAGCAAGGTGCTTCCTCCTTCATCATTCCCTAAAAACTCATATAGATTATCATATAATTTTTCCAGTGATTAATCAACCACTAATTTCAGTTTTTCATAAACTTTTTAAAGCCTGTACGTTCTTTTATTCTGTCTTAGAATCCGGCTCAAAAGTTATCGTTTTCGTCTCTTCTGTATAGTTTTCCATGCGCAGTGTTCCACTCTTTCCGGTCAGCTCCGGCAGGATATACTGTAGCTCCATCACCTTTTCCTCCAGATTGCCGCTGTTACCAAAAGCTGCCTTTACATTTTCAAAATAAAGGGTCAGGGAGTTGTCCGAACCAAAGAAAATCCGGTCTACTATAAGATTATATTTGTTCACAAGCTGGGTTATGCTTAAAATCTCACTGAAAATCTCAGGATTTTCCACAGGAAGTGCCTGATAAAGAACCACATGGTCAAATGTAAGTCCCGTGACCATGGGAATACCCTTTGTTTTTTCAGGAGAGCTTTCCACTACGATCCCATCCTTATCAAAGTACAGATATCTGTCCAAATACTCCACATATCCGGCCAGTGCCTTTTCATAAACTTCTATTTTTACCGTATGAGGATCCAGAACAGAAACGTCCATTTTTTCTACAAACGGAATCCCCTCTATGCTCTTATCCCTGTACTTCAGTGACAGGATCAGGGAATTATTCCCATACCTTCCGCTCATGACCATATTCATGATCTCTTCATTGCTGTAATGGACATTACCCTCCACATAAACATTGGTAACCGTATAATTGGCCGTGATATACCAATAGGCTGCTGCCGTAATGCCGGCAAGCAGGACAAGAACCACAAGCAGAATGATCCCCCATACCGGGAAGCTGCCCTTCTCTCTTTTCCGCTTTTTCGGCTTTTTCCCTGCCTCACCCTCCAGTACACGGAATCTTGGCAGGGACATTGTTGTCATAGGTATATTCGCTTTTTTCTGCTGTTTTCTTTTCTTCGTGACTTTTCCTGCCATAATCCTATCCACACACAATATTGATTCCCAGATCCTGCAGATCTCTGCAGATATCCTCATAGCCTCTTTCTATAAAGTGCCTGCCTGTCACTGTAGTTTCCCCCTGTGCCATACAGCCTGCGATCACAAGTCCTGCACCGCCCCGCAGCTCTCCTGCATTTACCAGGCATCCCCGCAGATTTTCCACACCACAGATTCCTGCCATATCACCTTCCGTCCGGATACAGGCTCCCATTTTGCAAAGCTCACTTGCTATCCGGAAACGGTCTTCAAAGATCTTCTCTTCTATTACACTTTTTCCTTCTGCCTTTGACAGAACTGCCATCAGGGGCGACTGCAGATCTGTGGGAAAGCCAGGATATACTTCTGTCCGGATACAGGAAACCGGCTTTTTCACAGGATCTGTCATCACTGTGATCCCCTCTCTGGTGATCATGACCTCTGCTCCCATTTCCCTGGCCAGCCAGATCACGCAGTTCATCTGCATGGCAGGTGCTTCTCTTAAGAAAACATGACCACCGGCTCCAAGGGCTGCCAGCAGATACGTACCTGCCACGATCCGGTCTGCCGGCACCCGGAAACGGGTTCCATGCAGCTTTCTGCCACCTTCGATCAGGATCACACATCCACCGGCACCCTCGATCATGGCGCCGCTTTTACATAAAAACTGACAAAGTGCAACGATCTCCGGCTCTCTGGCTGCATTCTGCAGCACCGTGATCCCCCTTGCCATAACAGCTGTCAATATCACGTTTTCTGTTGCTCCCACACTCGGAAAAGGAAGCGTGATCACATTCCCTGTGAGGTTCCCGGCTCTTGCTGTAAATGCCCCGTCCTTCTCCTCAATATCCACTCCCATTCTGGCCAGCGCTTTCAGATGAATATCAATAGGACGTCTTCCTATCACACATCCCCCGGGATATTCCATGGTAACCTCATGGAATCTTCCAAGCATGGCGCCAAGAAGCATCAGGGACGAGCGCATCCCCGTAACTGATTCCCCTTCCATCATCTCCTTGGATACGTCTCTTGCATCAATCAAAAGTGTACGATCTGCTCTGCTTACCCGGCAGCCGATCTTCTCAAGGAGTTTCTGCATACGGAATACATCCGATATCCTGGGACAATTTTCAATAATACTGATATCTTCTATTAAAAGTGCGGCTGCCATAACCGGCAATACCGCATTTTTAGATCCCTGTATTTTTGTCTCCCCGAAAAGAGCATTTCCTCCTCTTATATGAACAGCATCCAAATTTCATCCACCCTTTGCAGATTAGACCTATTCTACTATATGCTCTTTTTCAGGAAAAGTGTCTGTACGCCTTTACAGATCCTTCAGCTTGATTCCTTTGCCTACACTCAGGACAAGTCCCATTTCGATCAGAAGGAACAGAACTGAGGAGCCTCCGTAGCTGATAAACGGAAGTGAAATACCGGTATTGGGGATCGTATTGGTAACAACAGCAATATTCAGGATCACCTGGATCGCAATATGTCCCATCACACCAACGACCAGCATCGCACCAAACAGATCCGGCGCATTATTGGCAATGACCATAAATCTCCAGATCAGCAGGATGAAAAGCACGATAACAGTAGTCGCACCAAACAGCCCCAGTTCTTCACAGATGATAGAAAAGATCATATCATTCTGTGCCTCCGGAAGAAAGCCAAGCTTCTGCATACTCTGTCCAAGTCCCTTTCCCCAGATACCCCCTGATCCAATGGCATAAAGTGCCTGCAGAGTCTGGAAGCCCTTGCCATCTGCATAGGCCTCCGGATCTAACCACGCCAGAATACGTCCTCCACGGAAGCTCATGTTATCTGAGCTGGCTGCATTAACGATCAGGAATACAACGAGTGCCGCTGCTGCTGCACCCGCCAGACCGATCAGGATAAATTTCTTATAATCCGGACTGGACACGAATACCATCAGTACCGCAATCCCGAAAATGATAATCGCAGAACTCAGGTTTTTGGTGATCAGATATACTTCACCACAAATCGGCAGTGGGGCTGCCAGCATGATCATAAAGCCCTTGGTCGTCCGTATCCCCTTGCCGATCTTGCACACAAGACTTGCCAGGAACAGGATCATGGCAAGCTTTGCCACCTCCGCAGGCTGCAGGGACATTCCTGCAATACGGATCCACCTCTTGGCACCGTTTGCCTCGTAGCCAAGGGGCGTCAGTACCAGCAGGATCATAAATGCCGACACCAGATAGCCAAGGGTAGCAAACCGTTCCCAGAAATGGTAGGGAATACTGGCAACAATTACCATCAGAACCAGTCCCATGAGCGTTGCCACAAGCTGCTTTTTCAGATAATAAGCGGAATCCCCAAAGTCCATGTTGGCTTCATAGGAACTGGTAGAATACAGCATGATCAGACCAAAGCCCAGCAAAAACAGCACTATAAACAACAGTGTATAATCAAAAAATGATTCCTGCTGCCCTTTTTTTCTTCTTCCAGCGTTTCTATCTGCCACTTAGCTTATTCTCCTATTTTATTCACAAGCTCTTTAAAAATCTTACCTCTTACCTCATAATTGGGGAACATACCCCAGCTTGCGCAGGCAGGGGACAGCAGCACAGCATCTCCCGGCTCTGCCTGTTGTCTGCAAACCTCAAATGCCTCCTCAAAGGTATCCGCCAGAATGATATTCTCCACGCCGTGTTTCTTTGCACACGCTGCTATCTTATCCCTTGTCTGACCGATCAGTACAAGTGCCTTGACTTTACCGTCAAAGGCCTCGATCCATTCATCGTATTCGCTCTGTTTATCATAGCCGCCGCCAATCAGCACTGTTGGCTTTGTCATGGCACGGATTCCCTGAATGGCCGCATCCGGGTTAGTACCCTTGGAATCGTTATAATAATCTACGCCTTCTTTGGCTGCCACGAATTCGATCCGGTGCTCTACCGCATGGAAATTTCTTACGGTATCCAGGATCACATCCATGGGAACCTTCATGGCACGGCTGATCACAATCGCTGCCATGACATTTTCCACATTACAGATCCCCACAAGGTTCAGCTCATGGATATTCAGAAGCTTCTCTTCTGCTCCGTTTTCCTTAAGGTAAATATCCTCCCCTTTCAGGTAAATGCCTTCCGGGAGTTCTCTTCTGGATGAAAAATAAACCACCTTTGCCGGACATTTTTCACCAAAGGCTCTGGTATAACCATCCTCATAGTTCAGCACACAGACCTGATCCTTTGTCTGGTTCATGGCTATCTTCTCTTTGGTTTCCACATAGCATTCCATGGTATGGTGTCTGTTCAGGTGATCCGGTGTAATGTTCAGGATTGCTGACACCTCCGGTGCAAAGGTCTTTGTCGTTTCCAGCTGGAAGCTGCTGATCTCTGCTACTGTCACAGATTTCTCTGTCGTGGAAAGCACCTCTGTGGTAAAGGGATTTCCGATATTTCCCACTATAAATACAGAATCATAATATGCCTTCATAATATCCCCTGTCAGGGTCGTTGTGGTCGTCTTGCCATTGGTGCCTGTAATGGCAACGATCTTTCCTTTGGCAAACTGACTTGCCAGCTCGATCTCACCGATCACCGGTACATTTTTCTTCTGAAATTCTTCAACCAGAGGGGAATCAATGGGAACTCCGGGGCTGATCACCAGAAGATCTATCTTTTCCTTCATCTCCTCCGGCACTTCTCCGAGCACGATCCGGATTCCTTCTACTCCTTCCAGCTTCTTTCTGATCTCTTCTATATCCAGTTTATCATTTCCGTCAAACAAAACAGGTCTGGCTCCAACCTGTAAAAGCAGCCTGGCTGCACCAATTCCACTGATACCGGTTCCAATCACAAGAACCTCTTTATCCTGTAACTCCATTTTCATTTCCTTTCTTTTCTGTTCCTGTCCATTACGGATTATTATAATCCATTTTCCCCAAATAAGGAAGAATATTTTCAAAAAGCTGCCTGACCACCGGTGCTGCGATCTGTCCGCCATAATAGACTCCCTGTGGATTATGGATGATGGCAAGCGCAAGCACCTCAGGATCATCTGCCGGTGCAAAGCCAAGAAAAGATGCAATATATCTCCCGCTTCCTCTAGGCAGTGTCTGGCTGGTTGCCGTTTTACCGCCGACTCTTGCTCCTTCCACATAACCGTTCTTACCAGAGCCACTCTCCACCACCTGTTCCAGGATCATCCGCATTGTAGCTGAGGTTTCTTCTGAAACTATATGTTCCGTCACCGGATAGGAGAAATTCTTTATTTGTGTCTTATCTTTATTCATGCTGCGCACCCCGAAATGAGGCGTGATCCGGTTTCCTCCATTTACAATGCTGCTCACCGTTGCGGCAAGCTGGATCGGTGTAATCTGAAAAGACTGTCCAAAGGATACGGTAGCCAGTTCCACAGCTTTCATATCCTCCTTTTTGTGCATGATCGTCCCTGCCTCTCCCGGCAGATCGATACCCGTTTTCTGCAATAGTCCAAACTGTTTAAAATAGTGATAATAACGGTCTACACCGATTCTTAGACCCACCGTAATAAAAACGGGATTACAACTGTTTTTTGTCCCATCAACGAACGTTTCTGATCCGTGACCGGTCGTCTTATGACACCTGATCCTCCGATCCTCTACCATAATATAACCAGGACAGAAAAAGGTATCCTCCACCGTTACTGCCCCTTCCTCCAGCCCTGCCGCAGCGGTGATGACCTTGAAGGTGGAACCGGGTTCATAAGTATCATTAATACAGCCATTCCGCCAGATTCCATTCAGGATCTCCTGCCTTTTTTCCTCTGATACACTTCCGTATTCCTCTCCAATCTCATAAGGGTGATTTAAGTCAAATTCCGGCACATCTGCCATGGCAAGGATCTCACCGTTCTTCGGATTCATCACAAGGATCGATACCCTGTCAGCTTCCTTTGTTTCCATTACCTGTCTGGCAAGCTGGTCTGCATAACTCTGAATATTCATATCAAGACTGATATAAAGATCATTTCCATCCACCGGCTCTACTCTGTTTTCCCCGGCTTCCTCGATCTCCACACCACCTGCATCCGTTACTGTCAGGATCGTGCCGTCAGTTCCCTTCAGGTAGTCTTCATATTTTACTTCAAGTCCGATGATCCCCTGATTGTCACCTCCTGTAAAGCCAAGCACCTTAGATGCCAGCTTTTCATATGGATAATATCTCTTATAATCTTCATCTACCTTCACACCATTAAGGTCATATTCCCGGATGCGGTCGCCCATTTCCTTATCTACATTGCTTTTGATCCTCTCTATGGAGGAATATTTTTCCACACGCCTTCTGACAGAATCAGCCGGCAGCTCCAGTTCCCTCGAAAGTACTTCTATCACCTTTTCAGGATCTGTAATCTGACTGTGGATCACAGAAATGGTGCACACTGTTTTATTGTCCGCAATGACCTTTCCACCAGCATCCAGAATCCTTCCCCTCGCTGCCTTGATGCTTCTTTCCCTTTCATGAAGCTCTCTTGCTTTTTCCGTATAATAAACGGAATCCGCCACCATCAGCCAGGTCAGCCTGCCAAGCAGCAGCAGAAAGATAAACAGGCAGGCAAAGAAAACTATAACGATCTTCTGCCGGTTAAAGGTCTTATTTTTCATTGTAGAAAACCTCATAGAAAAGGTATTATTATAATTTATTACCTGATCTATGAGGTTATTCCTCAGGTATGCTTTTGTTACTGCCCGGTATCTCCGGTATCACCTTCCGGATCTGCAGATGCTTCCGGGGACGGAGAGGCATCCGGCTCCTCTGCTTTCTCATCATAGCTGCCGCCAATGACTGCTCCGGTTACCGGATCTACCATATCACCGGTGTTGGGATCAACCGCATAACCCGTTGCAGGATCAATCGGGAAGGATTTCCATACTTCTTCCTTTTCTGTTTCTTCCTCTCCTTCGGTACCCGTGTCCTCACCGTTTTCTTCTCCGGTTCCTTCTTCTGTGGTGCCCCCGCCTTCTTCTGCCTCTTCTTCTGCTGCCGGTGCTGTCCGTATCTCGATCTGTAGCGCTTCCAGTTCTTCTCTTTCGCTGTCAGACAGCTCTTCTGTCATAAAGATTCCCATGTAAGGAAGAACCTCAGTCAGGATCCCTCTTACAATTCTTGTGGCAAACTTGGCATCATCCTGATACTGCACATTTGGTCTGTCTACCACAACATAAATAGCGATCTGCGGATCATCCGCCGGCGCATATCCCATAAAGGATACCACGTACTGTCCGTTTTTACGGGGCAGTGTCTCGGCTGTTCCTGTCTTACCGCCGATCATGTAGCCTGCCGGTCTTGCAGTTTTACCGGTACCATGCTCTCCTGTTACAACAGTATTGCAGTATTCCCTGATCATATCTGATGTATCTTCTGAGATCGTCTGCTTTAATACTCTTGGTTCAATATTCTGTACTGTAGCACCGGAAGGGCTTACGATCTTGCTGACCATGTGAGGTTCATAATAATATCCGCCATTGATCAGGGAGCAGAAGCCTGTGATCATCTGGATCATGGTCACATTAAAGGACTGTCCAAAGGTATTGGTCGCCATTTCCGTAGAGCCCATGGTATCCTTCGTATAAATCAGACTTGCTGTTCTTGCTTCTCCCTGAAGATCGATATTGGTCTTTAATCCAAAATTAAAAATATGCTGGAATTTAACAAAGGTATCGGTTCCCATTGCCTGTCCGATCTTCATCATGACCACGTTGCAGGATCTTTCAATTCCTTCCTGCACAGTCAGAAGACCATCACCATATCTGTTATGGCACCGGATCGGCCATCCACCAATTTCCAGACTTCCTTCACAGTTATAGGTCTCTGTTCCTGTGATCTTGCCGCTTTCCACTCCTGCCGCTACCGTAAAGGGCTTGGCTACAGATCCCGGCTCATAGGTGCTGCTGATACAGTAGTTCTTCCAGAGAGCATCCAGATGCTGGTACAGCATTTCCTCATCATCCAGTACATCCATATTCTCTTCTGTCAGGTACTCTCCGGTTTTATTTCCCTTCTCATCAAGTAACGGCATGCCCATAAGTGTGTCCGTATTTCTTGTATCATTCAGATCAAAATTCGGATAATTGGCCATGGCAAGGATCTCTCCGCTGTCCACCTTCATGATGATACAGCCTACATTTTCTGCGCCATTTCCCGGATGAAAATTATCCTTATATTCCTCATTGAATTTCAGCAGGTATTTCTCTACAATACTCTGGATGTTGGCATCTATGGTCGTCACCAGCGAATTGCCATCTTCTGCTGCGATCGTTTTTCTTTCCAGATCTGAGTCATCATTCAGGTAGCCATACTCTCTGCCCGGGATCCCGGAAAGAACATCATTGTAATATTCCTCCAATCCATAATTACCCCTGTTATCAGCTGTGGTAAATCCAATCACATCACAGGCAAGAGAATTGCCCGGATAAACCCTCTTATACTCTTCATCAAACCAGATTCCCTTGATCTGGGAACCCTCTTCATTCTGCATATCCAGGAAATCAGAGATCTCACTGTAGCTCAGACGCTTTGCCAGCACATGATACCTTGAGGTTTCCTTATTTTTTTCGATATAGTCCCTGATTGATGCCGTATCAATGCCAAATTCTCTCTGAAGAGCACTTAAGGTAGGTTCCAGGTACTCCTCTTTTTCCGATATGGCAACAGAATCCAGGATCACATTATAAACCTTTTCACTGGTAGCCAGCACACTTCCATTGGCATCCAGGATCGTTCCTCTTTTATAAGGGATCGTGGTACTGTCGTATCTCTGCTGGGACAGCACCTGCTTCTTATACTGTTCACCATTATCTCTGGAAATACGGTACAACTGGTAGAATAACCCGGCAAAAGCCAGCAGCACCGCAATAAACAGTACCACCAGCTTTTTCTGCATTTTAATTGTAAATTTACGATATGATTTTCCTCTTCCCATGAAGCTCCTGTTTAGTCGGGGATCTCTCCCTTCTGTATTACATAATCATTATCCTCACTGTTAAAGGCAATGATCTGACCTTCACCCGCATACTGCATTCCGAGCTCCTGAATCGCCTTCTGCTTCACCTCTTCCAGATTGGTGCTGCTGGAAATGCGGCTTAAACGCTCATCATTATCCAGCTTCAGGCTGTTCAGCTGGCTCTCCATGCGGGCAATATTCTTTACACTGTTTGTAATATCTGATTTCAGACTCAAATAACTGATCAGTACAAAGCCTACTGCCATCAGTGCCATGCCAAGGAAAAGCAGATAACCCACATTCATGTGCAGTGCCCGTTCCCGGTTGCGGCGTGTTGCATGATTTTTCCTGACAGGTCTGTTTCTCTCTGCAGGCACTGTCTGTAACTGTCTTGCGGTATTTCCATAAACGTACATACTGCTTTCAGCAGTACCACGATACACTCTCCCCGTATTCGGATTTCTTCTTCCGCCTGTTGCCATTTTTCCCCCCGTCGGCTCTGTCAGGAGCCTTTCCCCATTTAAGGCACAGCTCCTACGCCCTTTCAAAAATTCTCAGTTTTGCACTTTTCGCTCTTGAATTTCTCTCCAGTTCTTCCTCCCCCGGAAGAATCGGTTTATTCGTGATCACCTTTCCCTGGCTCACCTTCCCGCATACACAGACCGGAAATGATGGTGGACAGGTGCAGGGATTTTCTGCCTTTTTAAAAGCACTTTTTACAATGCGGTCTTCCAGAGAATGAAAGGTAATGATACAGAGCCTTCCTCCCGGATTTAAAAGCCCGATCAGCTCCTCCAGCGAATCCCGCAGCACCTCAAGTTCTTTATTGCATTCGATCCGGATCGCCTGATAGGTTCTCTTCGAAGGGTGTCCTCCTTCTGCCCTCATCTTCGCCGGGATCGCTGCTTTTATGATCTCATTGAGCTGCCCTGTGGTTTCAATGGGAGACTGCTGCCTCGCCGCCACGATATGCTTTGCTATGTTCTTGGCAAATTTATCTTCTCCATAGTCCCGGATCACCCGGAACAGCTCCATTTCGCTGTATCCATTGACAATATCTCTCGCTGTCAGAGTCTGACGCTTGTCCATCCTCATATCGAGCGGTGCATCATAGCGATAGGAGAATCCTCTCTCTTCTGTATCCAGCTGATAGGATGACACTCCAAGATCCAGCATCATGCCATCTATCTTCTCAATCTGCAGAGACTGCAGAATGCTCTTCGTGTTTCTGTAATTGCTTCTGACAATAATAACCCTGTCACCGAACTCCTTCAGTCTTTCTCCTGCAGCAGTGATTGCTGCTTCATCCTGATCAATACCAATCAGCTGTCCTCTGTCTGAAAGTCTGCTGGCAATTTCATAAGAATGTCCGCCACCTCCAAGAGTTCCATCTACATAAACGCCATCCGGTCTTATATTCAAACCGTCAATAGTTTCCTGAAGCAGGACGGAAGTATGATTAAATTTCATAGCCGTTTCTCCTATAACCCGATTCCAAGTTCTACCATGTGTGTGGAAATCTCGTCCATATCCTGATAAGTAACGGTGCCTTCCCATCTGTCCTTACTCCAGATTTCAATTCTGCTTCCCACACCGATCAGTACTGTATCTTTGGTGATGCCGGCAAAATCCCTAAGGACAGAAGGAAGCAGGATTCTTCCCTGCTTGTCCACTTCTACACTGGCTGCTCCTGCCAGGAAAAATCTGGTAAATTGTCTGACCTCTTTATCTATCATGGGCAGTGATCGAAGCTTCTCTGCAAAGACCTGCCACTCGGAATTGTCAAAAACGAACAGACAGCCATCCATCCCCTTTGTCACAACAAATTCATCTCCGAGAACCTCTCTGAATTTGGCGGGAATGATCAGTCTGCCTTTTGCATCTATTGTATGGTTGTACTCACCCATAAACATATGCATTCACCCGTCAGCCTAAAAATCTACCACTTCGCACCACTTCGATACACTTTAAACCACTTTCTACCACTTTTATGAACATTCTACCCCATTCAAGAGCATTATTCAATAGAAAAAAAGCAAAAATGTGATCCTGCCATATGCCGCAAAGCCGCATAAATACTGGGTTTTCAAGATATTGTGGCACAAAAAGAAGACAGCCACCACATGTGGTAGCTGCCTTCTTCCTGTTTCCAAAATTTTCTTAATTTTTCCTAAGTTTTTTCTTAAATGTTATAATGCCGGACTTTATGACCAGTCTGATTCCTAGACATTAAATCTAAACAGGATAACATCTCCATCTTTTACCACATAGTCCTTGCCTTCCATACCGACAAGTCCTTTCTCTCTCGCTGCTGCAAGGCTTCCCATTTCCAGCAGATCCTTGTAATTGACAACCTCTGCCTTGATAAAGCCTCTCTCAAAATCACTGTGGATCTTACCGGCTGCCTGAGGTGCCTTGGTACCCACTTTAATAGTCCATGCTCTTGTTTCATCCTCTCCTGCTGTCAGGAAGCTGTGCAGACCAAGCAGATGGTAGCTTGCCTTAATCAGCTTTTCAAGTCCGGATTCCTTTAAACCAAGATCTTCAAGGAACATGGCCTTCTCATCATCATCCAGTTCAGAGATCTCTTCCTCGATCTGCGCACAGATTACAAATACCTCACTGCCTGTTTCCTTCGCAAATTCTCGTACCTGTGCAACACCCTTATTGTCAGCACCGTCATTGGCAAGATCCTCTTCTGCCACATTAGCTGCAAAGATCACAGGCTTATAAGTGAGCAGATTGTAGGAAGCCAGCAGCGCCAGTTCATCCTCATCCTCTGTCTCATAGCTTCTTGCAAGCCTGCCTTCCTCCAAATGTGCCTTCAGTGACTCAAGGAGTGCTGCTTCCTTGGCGAGAGACTTGTCCATTCTCGCCTGCTTGCCTGTCTTGGCGATCCTTCTCTCCAGAATCTCAATATCAGAAAAGATCAGCTCCAGATTGATAGTTTCAATGTCACGGAGGGGATCAATGCTTCCGTCAACATGGATGACATTGGGATCCTCAAAGCATCTTACCACATGTACGATCGCATCCACTTCCCTGATGTTTGACAGGAACTGGTTGCCAAGTCCCTCACCCTTGCTGGCTCCCTTTACCAGTCCGGCAATATCTACGAATTCAATCACTGCAGGTGTTACCTTCTTGGAATGATACATGTCTCCAAGGAGCTTCAGTCTCTCATCCGGTACGGCTACAATTCCCACATTGGGGTCAATGGTACAGAACGGATAGTTTGCTGACTCTGCGCCTGCCTTGGTCAGTGAATTAAATAAAGTACTTTTTCCTACATTCGGTAAGCCGACGATTCCTAATTTCATATTTATCTTATCTCCTTTAAAAGTATTGATTTTACAAGCTTTTCATGCCTACGAATTATGCAGATGTTACAATTGGTGTTACATTTTTATAATAAATATAAGGATTTTTATAGAATTATATAACCTTCAACGCACCTGCTACAAGCTCAATTTCTTTGTGCTTTTCGTCCTCAGTGATATGGACATATAAATTCATGGTGATTCCGATATTAGAATGTCCCCATATCTTTTGAAGTGTCTTTGGCATCATACCTGCCTCAATACATCTTGTGGCGAATGTATGTCTGAGAACATGCATCGAAAATCTCTTAATGCCAACTTTATCGCAAAGCTTGAACAGCGCTGTATCATAAGTGCTGTTCTTTACCGGCTCTCCTTTTCTGCAAAGGAATACCTGATCTGCCCACTCCATAGGAATCACTTTTATCTTACTGTTTTTCTCTTTCTGAGCCTTCAGAATTCTAATTGCTTCATCTTCCTTAGCAAAGTCTAACATATTATAAAGAGTGATTCTAGTCTGATAAATCGTTGTAGTCTTGTACCCTTCATCTGCCATATCTGAAAAAATCTTCTGACAATGAATAGGTTTCACATCAACGAGAAGCATTTTCCCAATAACTTTGCTAATATTTCTATGATAGCGTTCTCGATAGTTACGTACCGTATTAGGTCGAACTGTTTTCTCTTTAATAGAAATCCAGTATTCAAACCAAGCATCCACCATCATGGTATTCGCCTCTGTTATACTGCTATGCTCATCTATATACTTTGCCTCATCAAGCCACTTCCTACATTCTTGCAGCTTTTTAAAACGCTTAACCCTCCTTTTGCCTAGCTTATCAACAAAACCTGCATTATATAAACCGTTTTTTTGCTGGGTAATACCCACACCCAGATCTTTACCTTTTAAATCTTTTCCCATAATAAGCCCCTTTCAAAAAAAGAAGCCTAAATACAGTACGAAATATTATACCATAGATAAGCTTCTTTGTGTTGCATTTTTTATTCAAGTTCTATGTTAGCCTCTAAGAACTGCTCAAACGCTCGCCTTTTCACTAATTTCTTTCGTCCAACATAGAGTACAAAAGGACAAGATGGTTTTCTCAGTAAATCTGCAATTCTATTTTGTCCTATATTACTTAATAAAGCAGCTTCATCTATAGTCAGAAGGATCTTCTCGCTAATTTTTATTTCTTCTTTATTCGCCATGTTGTTACCTCACTAATTTTAATTTTTAGATAACAGCTGCGATTTAGTTCTCCCATTTTTCTGTTTTACATTAAACAGCTTATACTATATATAGAAGGAGTTGATTTACATTGAGATACAGAAGCAGAACCGCTTCAAAAACCTGTTACATAAGATTCATTCTAAACTGGAAGATATGTTATTTTCCATTCTACAACACACACCAGACAGATTCATACCAAAATCCCTTATACGTTGGTTTGAGAAATACACCAACAAACGATTAGCACAACTGAAAAGCGATGTGATCCGTAAACGCTGGCAGACCATCGAATTAGAAAAGGCTGTTGATAATATCCATAAAAAGCAGCAGTCATAAAAATAAGAGGTTTCTCTTCTATATTATATAGTAGATTTACCTCTTTTTGTTTGAACATCTGTTCTCTTTATGTTATACTGTTATTGTGTAATTGAAAAGAAAGCAGGATGTGATTTTCCGAGTTATGCCCTCTAGTATTACGAAAGAGGGATGATGCCAATGAACACATTAGAAGTGCTTACTCTTTTATTAGTTGTTTTTGCGGCTCTATCTTACATAGATAACCATAACGACAAAAAGAAATAGCATCCTCCGACCAAAGTGAATGCTATTTCATAGTTGCAACTGAGGGCAAAATCGGATATTGCATCCGATTCGCTTTCTAAGTAGATTATACAATGGGGTGCTTGAGAAATCAAGTACCCTTTTTAATTGTCTTCTGTTTCATCTTGCATATAACGATTTTCATAAGATAATTCTGGCTTTAAGTCAACTTTCCATTCTATCAAGTCTTGTGGCTGACATTGTAAAAGCTGGCATATATCCTCTATCGTTTTTGTTGATACATCACCACTAGCGAATACTCTTCCTTTTTCTACATTCTCTGGCTTTTCATTGTATTCCTTTATTTTACGTTCAATATCCTCCCATGAATCACCACTACACATTTTCATTTTAGTATATATTCCTTGTGGAATTAAGCCTTTTTGCCTTATGATATATGTTGTTATTTTTTTGTCCTTTAACTTCTGCATCAGTTTATTGTAATTTATCATTAACATTTTTTCCATTCACTTTTGATTTGTGCAGGCATCAATATCTAAAATGCCACCTCACCTAAATTCGCAAATATTGGATAAAGAACGGTTAATTGGAGCATATACTACAACTTAGTCTTCCTAATATGGAAGATCACACCGCTCTTTGGATAAATCCATTCGTCCTTGACTGCGATGTCATAGAGTCCCGCTCTCTGAATACAGGCACCGGCATTGGCGCTGCTCTCCTTATTCAGATAAGAATACATCGCCACATCTATACCGTTTTTATATTTCAGCTTGATATGAGGTTCTCTGGTAGGATCCACCAGTGTGACTTCAAAAATGGAATTCCATACCCTGGGCATCTTGAAATAAATGCTTACCAGATGCTCGTTATCGACATCATTCCTGTCAAAATCGAGTTTGAACTTCAGAATAAATCCGTTACTCTTGCGCTCCACCTCGAACTTGGCATCCTCTTCGTTGTCTCCGCTGTTGTCGATACGTAAGATCGGCATGAACAGATCATTAATCACATTCCGTACTTTGTCTGCAGGAATACTGTTAATGAAGTCCACAGCTTCCGGCTCCACCACCAGATCCTCATTAAAAATACTCTTCGTGAAATCCGCATCGTGTCCGGTCTCGAGCAAACCTCCGTCCAAGCTCTTCTTGTCATAGGCAAACCCCAGGCAGATCATATCGCCGATATAATTTTCATCCACACCGCCCAGATATTTTACGTTAAATTTCAATTCCTCATCAATTAGATAGTATTTCCCGTCAGCGGCTCCCGGAAAACCGGCTTTCACATATTCCTCCGTAAGTTCCGGCTCCAAATTAATGGTGTAATCAAACATTTTCCGGATACGGGCACCTCTGGCACTGTCAAAATATTTCTCCATGTTGCTGGAAAGCATATCCACGGCATCCGCATCCTTCACCATGGATGTTATCGTGGATTTCAAAAATGTCTTCTTATCCTCATCACTGAAGGAATCCAGAATCTCCGGCTCACCCATCAGTGTCTTGGTGATCTGCTGGGAGGTTTCTCTGGCATAGGCATCCTGCGTCAACTTGTTATTCAGAATATCAAACAGCAGAAATGCTGCCAGCACACCGATCAGATTGCCTACGATATTGTCGATCAGATCATCAATGGTATAGCCGTTTTTCAACGCAAGATACGTATAGCCGACAAATACCAGCAACAGTGCAATTAATATAAGCACCATCGTGGCAGATAACGTGTCCATCACACTTTTTTTCTTCTTTTGTCTCTGATTATCCATGAATATCTCCTCTCGTAAATACACCCTCATAAATTGCAGGTCGTTTCCGGTAATATGCCCAGAACCGGTCACCATAATCGTAATGCCACCATTCCGACGGCAGGTTGGTAAAGCCTGCATCCGTCATGGCATAATAAAGCATACGCCGGTTATCCCGGATCTGCTCCTGCTCTGTGTTCTGCACATGTTCCGGTATCTCGAAATAGTCTGCGCACGTCTTGTCCGTAAAAGCATCGAATCCGCATCCCATGGGAAGTTCCCTGTTCTCCGGATCCAGAATCGTCAGGTCAATGGCTCCGCCCGTGGTATGTGCCGGAGGCACATTTTTGTCAGGAACCGGATCCGAAACAAACTTACAGATCACAGCTTTTCTCTCTGCTTCCGTTTTATTTTCCAGTGCGAAATCCCGAATGATATCCGCCGAGTATTTTTCAAAAAGTTCATGCTGCAGCTCAAACGGTCTCCAGGCATCCCAGATACGGAACCGGTAGCCCATGGGGAGATTGCCCGCTGCTGCACGTAATCTCTCATGCATTTCCTGCCGGACGAAACATTGTCTCTCGGCATGTTCCATTTTAAGCACCGGATACAACATTTTCACATCCCAGAGGTCATTGCTTTTTAATTCTATAAACGCAGAATCCGTGAATGCACTTTCCACATAGCGCTGTGGATCCGCAATCTTCGGTATCGGCCGCATTGTATCAGCCTCCTTTGACACTGTTTCATTCTTAATTATAATACCCCTTTCCCACCATAAATAGCAAGGGTACGATACATTTTCACAGCCCTCTTTATCCTTCAGATATTAATGCCTTCCCGATCACATCATATCTATCAGAATTAATCTGCTCCAGCAGGCATTTATATGGATCCTTCCAAACATGACAATCTTTCTGCCATACCGCCATGAGTCAATGATGCGTCTTCATGCAAATATTCAGACGGTCAATACTTTTACCATTTTTTCTACTTTTTTTGCATCCACCATTTCATATGCATTCTTTTGACCTGCGGCATAAGAAAAATCCACTTCCTGCTGTGAGGCAGTCACATCCACGCACCATTTTCGACAAGATGTATGTACCTGCTCCACTTTCGTATATTCCATCAAATCAATTACATTTTCGGCATTCACGCCGCTTCCTGCCAAAAATGTGATTTCGTTTCCATATTGGCTTTGCAACCATTGTAATTGTTTTCTTCCCGTCCATACATCCGGTGCACCACCACTGGTAAGAATCCGATCTGTACCAAGAGAGATCAAGGTTTCCACCGCATGCTCCTGCTGTACAACACAATCAAATGCCCGGTGAAATACTGCTTCTTTTCCCTTCTCATGAATAAGCGCAAGCATTTCTTTCGTCCGCATAACATCCAGCGTATGATCTGCTTTCAAAAAGCCAAAAGCAATCCCATCCGCCCCGTGATCCAAAAGCATGCGTGCATCCAAAAGCATGGTCTTATATTCTTCTTCCGAATAACAAAAGCCACCCCCTCTTGGCCGAACCATAGTCACAACAGAAATATCACATTGCTCCTTTGCGCAGAGCAAATTTGCAAGAGACGGAGTCAATCCGCCCAAATACAGCGCACTGTTAAGCTCCACACGATTCGCACCATTTTCCCAGGCTGTTTTCACATCTTCAAAGCTGCCACAGCAAATTTCCAGCAATCCTTTCAAAAGAACTCCTCCTTATATTCCTTTTATTTCTTTTCACTCACAATATCAACTTTACAGGTGAAATATCGATCTGTAAAGCATGTTTTCTCCTCCGGGAACAGCTGCTCGACTGAGTAAAAACACAAAAGCCATGTCACCGTACAGGACACCACTCTTATGTCCCATGCAGCGCATGGCCTTTGTGTGATATAAGATTTTAGAAGTTAGGTAATAAGCAATTTGATTTATAAGGCTGCCAGTGCCCTGCCAAGTGTCCTGCAGCTTGCGATCGCATCATCATCCGGGGTTTCCTGGCAGATCACGCCTTCGCCGCCTACAACAGCTGCGCCGGCTGCCTTGCATCTCTCTTCCCAGTCACGCATCCACTGGCCGTCTCCCCAGCCGTAGGAACCAAACAGGCCTACGCTCTTGCCGGCAAGGCTTCCTTCCAGTTCACACATGAAGGGCTCCATTTCCATTTCTTCCAGAACTTCTGCTCCCATGGCAGGGCATCCAAGGGCAAATCCCTTCATGCTCTGCAGATCGGCTGCGGATGCATCACTGACATTGATGATCTCTGCCTTGCTGCCGGCTTCCTGCACACCCTCTGCTACGGCTGCTGCCATAGCTGCTGTATTTCCACCCTGTGACCAGAATACGATTTTTACTGTTTCCATTGTTATGATTCTCCTCTCTTTTTTATGCCGGAACGATTCCAAGCGGTCTCTGATACAGCCTGATGATCTCCGGTATGCTGCGTCCTTCCTTCAGAAGACAAAGCAGATGATGTTCTGCAAAGGAATACCAGCGGAAGGTTCTCTGTTTCTGTGAAACATTATAGTACACCTTCCAGTACCCATTGCAGAGGTAACTGCCTCCCTTATGTAAGATAAAGCCTTCCACATCCTCTACCGGATATCCAAGCAGGATTCCCATTTCATGTGGAAAATCTTTCATACTCCTGCTGTAGGACTGGTATCTTCTGCGGAAACGGGCCAAAACCGCTGACAGGCTGATGCCCTCATGTCCTGCCCGCACACTGTCATAATCCGCTTTATACCCGGCCTTTACCAGCCATGCTTTTCTGTCCGGCTCTCCGAGCATCCTCTTCAGCCATTCCCGGTGATAAAGCAGGATAACCAGCCGTCCCTCTTCCTTCAGAAGAAGATACATACTGATGCTGCTGTCCTTCAGAAGCTCCCGTAACTGAAAAAGCTGTCCTTCAGGAATGATCAGCAGATTGGATACCTTAAGACCAGCGATCACAGGAGCACACTGTATGATCATCTGCACCTCCAGTCCCTCTGTTTCCATATGCTTTATCAGTTCCCATGTTTCTCTGCTCAATTCCTGCTCTCCCGAGTAAAAATTTCTCCACGGCTTTTAATAGTTAGTTTTGGCTAACTATTCTTTTCAGAAAACGGCCAGAACCTCTTCTGGCCGTCCTCATGAAAAGTATGTCGGGCATTAATGGTTTGGTTAGTTACCACTAACTATTCTATCTGCAAGACATCCTTTTGTCAACTAATATTTTCTTCTGTTTTTGATTTCTTCATAAAGCACCTTGTAATTCTCATATCTGACCCGGCTGATATCGCCTCTTTCAAGGGCATCCTTTACCCCGCAGACCGGCTCGCTGATATGGGAACAGCCTGTAAATTTACAGTATTTCTCATAAGGTGTAAATTCCGGATAAAACCCCTGTAGATCTTCCTTTTCCATCTCTCCAAGATTAAGGGATGTAAATCCCGGTGTATCAAAAATAAAGGTATCCTCGGAAAGTGCGAAGAGCTCTGCATGTCTCGTTGTATGCTTTCCTCTTTCAATCTTTCTGCTGATCTCGCCGGTTTCCATATTTGCCTGCGGATAAAGAGCATTAATGATCGTGGACTTGCCAACGCCACTTGGCCCTGCCACCACTGTGGTTTTGCCCTGCAGCCTCTCTCTGATCGTATCTATGCCTTCCTGCAGCTTTCCGCTGACAAAAAGCACTTCATAACCGCTTTTTCCATAAGCCTCGATCAGTTCCTGCTTTTCCTCTTCAGTGGCAATATCCTGCTTGTTAAAGCAGATCAGACAGGGAAGGGACTGCTCCTCCATGGTGATCAGAAAACGATCCAGAAGATTATAATTGGGATCCGGCTTCACGATAGCAAAGATCACAAGTGCCTGATCCACATTGGCGGATGCCGGACGGATCAGTGTGTTTTTCCTTGGCAGGATCTCTGTGATATTACCGATCATTTTTTCCACGTCCACCGGCACCATCTCTACCAGATCTCCTACAAGCGGCTTTTTCTGCTCCTTCCGGAATATTCCCTTGGCCTTGCATTCAAACAATCCTAATGCTGTATAAACATAATAGAAGCCTGCAATTCCTTTGACGATCTTTCCCTGCATGCCCTACTCCTGTACAAAGTTTACTGCACGGCGGATCTCTTTATTCTCTGTCGATCCTTCCGTGGTTGTGACACTGCCGTCCTCATTTGTGATCGTGGAACCTTCTATCGTGTTCTGATACTGGAAAAGAATATAACCGGTACTGGTCTTGATCCCGGTAATATTCTGCTGTGCAATAGGGAATGAAGATGTCTGCGTACTCATCAGCTGTGTCCCGTCATCTGCCATCAGTGTCACTGTCACCGTTGTTCCCGATTTGTAATTAGGATCCTCCGCACTGGTTGGCGGTGTAATACTGTCTGTAAAACGGTAGGTTGCCTGCGCAGGGCCTGCACTGACATGAATATCTACCCTGGTACCCGCATCTACATAGGTTCCTGCAGAATAGCTCTGATAGCATACAAGTCCAAGATAATCTGTGTTATTGTTCGTAACCTCTGTTACACTGCCAAGCTGGAGACCGGCTTCCACCAGAATACTCATGGCCTCATCTTCACTTTTTCCCATCACATCCGGTACTGAAATCTTGGCATTTTCAATGCCTGTACTGATGCAGATCGTAACTGTAGCCCCGGAAAAAGCTTTACTTCCCCCTTCCGGTGACTGGCTGATGACATTTCCCTTCTGGATATACTGGTCAGCTGCAGATGTCTTCGATACCTGGAAGCCCTTCTGCTCCAGATTGGAAACTGCCTCCGCCTCTGAAAGTCCGACTACCTTTGGAACCTCGATCCCTTCTGATCCTGCACTGACTGTCAGTACGATGTTGGTTCCTTCATCTACCATTTCCCCTGCATTCGCACTGGCCTTGATGACAATGCCCTGCGCATACTGGGTATTTTCTTCATACTGGATCTCAGGTGTGAGGTTTATATTGAGCAGGGCAACCTTTACATCATCAATGTTCTTTCCAACGACATCGATCATTTCTACCTGCTTCTTTTCCTCTGTCACCTCTTCTTCACTGTCCTGGCCTCCTGTATGGAACAGACCGATCGCCCGTCCTGCCAGAAAGAGTATGATACAGCCGATGATAACGGCTGCCACGATCGCAAGGATCGTAGTCAGTCTTTCCATACCAGAAGTGGTTTCTTCTTCCTCATCATCCTCTTCCAGCTCTTCATCAATTTCATAGTCCTCATCAGGTTCATACTTTCTCCTGCTGTGATAAACGTCCTCCCGCTCCTTCTTTGGCGGCTGGGGCTGTGGCTTTGGCTTACGCTTTACCTGCTTCTTGCCGGAAGGCTGCTGTTTTTTCTTCTGTCCGGAGGGCTGCTGTTTTTTCTGCACATTTCTGCGCACCTCCTCTTCCTTACGAAGATGCATGGCTTCCTCAATGGAAGCGCCGGACTGCTTCTTGATCTGTGAATAATCCTTATCTGAGATCATTCTTGTGGATGCTTCCTCATCTGCATTGACCTGCTTGACAAAATTTTCATCAGGAGTCATCAGGGAACGCTTCAGATCCGTGATCAGCTCACCCATGGACTGGTAACGTCTGTCCGGACTTTTCTGACAGCATTTGAATACGATCTGCTCTACACTGACAGGGATCTCTGGTACGAAATCTCTTGGAGAAGGCAGATCCTCCTGAATATGTTTAATGGCGATCGCCACTGTAGTTTCCCCGTTAAAGGGCACTCTGCCCGTCAGCATTTCAAAAATCGTGATTCCAAGGGAATAGATATCACTCCGTTCATCTGAATATCCACCTCTTGCCTGCTCCGGTGAGGTATAATGTACCGATCCCATCACATTGGAGGTAATAGTATTACTGGTTGCTGCCTTGGCAATACCAAAATCTGTTACCTTTACCTTGCCTTCCTTGGAGATCATAATATTCTGGGGTTTGATATCCCTGTGGATGATATGATTGTTATGGGCAGCTTCGATACCCATGCTCACCTGGATGGCAATACTGACTGCCTCCTTCACCGACAGTCTGGCCTTTTTCTCGATATACTTTTTGAGGGTGATCCCCTCTACAAGCTCCATGACAATATAATAAATACCGTCCTCTTCACCGACATCATATACATTCACGATATTGGGATGCATCAGGCCTGCTGCTGCCTGTGCTTCTATTCTGAATTTGGATACGAAATTGGCATTCTCACTGAATTCCTGCTTTAATACCTTCACTGCAATAAACCGGTTCAGCTTATGATCCTTTGCCTTGTAGACATCGGACATACCACCTGTACCGATCTTTTCCAGTATTTCGTATCTGTCTCCTATCATCATTCCTATCTTAATCATGTTTACCTCTCCATGCTTCGTGGGTCTTTAATCTTCGTTCTCTCTGGCGAACGCATCAATCAGAATTACCGCTATGTTATCTCTGCCGCCGTTCTGGTTGGCCGCATCGATCAGTCTCTCTGCTCTTTCCTCAATCGTACCCGGAGTCTTCAGTATCCTGCCGATCTCTTCATCCTCTAACATATTGGTCAGTCCGTCAGAGCACATAAGTATCAGATCTCCACTCTTCAGTTCTTCATGAAAGAAGTCAATCTCTATGGTATCTCTTGCACCAATTGCTCTGGTAATAATATTCTTATCCGGATGGTTTCTTGCTGCCTCTCTGTCAAGGCCTCCCATCCTGACCATTTCCTCCACCAGGGAATGATCCCTTGTAATCTGTCTTACTTCCTCATTAATGATATAAAGTCTGCTGTCACCTACATTTGCTACCTGCAGATATTTACCAAGAACGGTCGCTGCTACTACTGTAGTTCCCATACCATACAGGCTTTCATCTTCACGTGCTTTTCGTCTCACCTGATCATTGGCGATCCGGATTGCCCTGCTTAAAATACGGATGGGGCTCTGTTCAAAGCAGCCTTTGATCTCCCGTACCATGGTTTCCACTGTACACTTGGAAGCATAATCACCCGCCTGATGACCTCCCATACCATCTGCAACGATATAAACGTTCTTCAGGTTGCCTACAGCTTCATCTGATGAATATACAAAATCCTGATTCAATTTTCTTTTTCTGCCGATATCCGTTACAGAAAAGGACTTGATCACTTTCCTACCTCCTGTGGTGTCTCTTCTATATGTCTGCGCCGCAGCTGTCCGCAGGCACCATCAATATCTCTGCCCAGTTCTCTCCTAATTGTAGCATTATTTCCGGAGAGTTCAAGCGTCTTTTTAAACCGCAGAACGGCCTTCTCCTCTGACTGTACATAGTTTCTTTCCTTGATCGGGTTCACCGGGATCAGATTCACATGGCAGTTTAAGGGACTGATCAGGGCGATCAGTTCTCTGGCATCCTCCGGGGTATCATTCACCCCGCCTACCAGACTGTATTCAAAGGTAATCCGTCTTCCTGTCTGTTTAAAGTAATAGGCACAGGCCTCCATCAGCTCCTTTATGGAGTATTTATTAGCAATGGGCATAAGCTTTCTTCTCTTCTCATCTGTCGTCGCATGCAGGGAAAGTGCCAGTGTGATCTGCAGCTTTTCATCTGCAAGCTCCCTGATCTTTTCTACAATGCCACAGGTGGACACAGTCACATTTCTCTGACTGATGTTCAGTCCCTCTTCTGCTGTCAGAAGCTGCAGGAACCGGAGCAGATTGTTATAATTATCAAGAGGTTCCCCTGTTCCCATCACAACTACATTGGAAACCCTCTCACCTGTGATTCTCGTAATGGCATAGATCTGATCCAGCATCTCAGAGGGCAGGAGATTCCGCTCGAGGCCATCCAGGGTGGAAGCACAGAACCGGCATCCCATCCGGCACCCCACCTGTGAAGAAATGCAGACGCTGTTTCCATGCTTATAACGCATGAAAACGCTCTCTACTACATTGCCGTCAGGCAGTCCGAACAGATATTTCCTTGTTCCATCAATCTTTGAGATCTGTTCCCTGACGCAGATCAGGGAAGTATAGGTAAATCTCTCCCGGCATTTTTCCTTCAGTGCTGCCGGGATATTGGTCATTTCCTCATAATCCTCTGCCAGCTTCTGGTGCATCCACTGATATAGCTGTCCTGCCCTGAATTTCTTTTCTCCCATGGCTTCCATCTCAGCCGTCAGTTCCGGAAGTGTAAGTGACTTGATATCTGTTTTTTTCTCCGTTAAAAGACCTGACTGTTCCATCATGTCTGTTTATTCTCCTGTTTTTTCAGTCTGGCAATAAAAAAACCGTCCGTCTCATGTACTCCGGGAATAAGCTGTAACATGCCATCTTTTCCCTCTTCCTTCAGTACCTCTGGCAGATACGGGGAAAGGGATTCCAGCCCGAAAGGGAACTGCCTGGTAAGCCACACTGCATTTTCTTCATTTTCTCCCTGGTTGATGGTACAGGTACTGTAAAGAAGTATGCCGCCGGGCTTTACATAGGAAACGGCGTTTTTGAGGATCTCACGCTGCAGCGCCTTAAGGCTCTCAAGTCCCTCTTTTTTCGCATGATAGCGGATATCCGGCTTCTTTCCCATAATACCAAGTCCGGAGCAGGGAAGGTCTGCCAGTACCACGTCATAGACTTCTTTATCTTCCTCGCAGAAGATCCTGGCGTCTCCTTCTGAGACTTCCATATTCTGTATTTTCATTCTCTGCTGGTTTTCACGGATCAGTGCTGTCTTCTCCTCACTGATATCCCTGGAGACCACCAGTCCTGTCCCTTTCAGCTTCTGTGCTGCATGGATGCTCTTACCTCCCGGTGCTGCGCAGAGATCAAGGATCCTGTCACCCTCCCGGATCCCGGCACATTCACAAACCAGCATACTGCTCACATCCTGCACCTGGAACAAGCCTTCCTCAAAGCCAGGGAGTGCCAAAAGCCCTTCTGCTCCTTCGATACAGTACGCATAAGGTAAATAAGGATGTGCCGACATCTTACAGCCGGTCTTTTCAATGGCTGAGATCAGCCTTTCCTTTTCAGATGCAGAAAGATCCTCTTTCAGTCTGATCGTCACAGGCTTTGTCTGCAGAAATGCTTCCAGCATCCTTCGTGTCTTCTCTTCTCCCTGCTCTTTCAGAAGCTTTTCAACAAGCCATGCAGGCATGGAAAACTTCACGGAAAGTGCCTTTACCAGATCCTTCTCTTCCTCCGGGAAATAGATCTGTTCTTTATTTCTGGCAATATTACGCAGTACCCCATTAACAAAGCCGGAAAGCTGGCGGAAGCCTCTTTTTCCTGCAAGCTTTACCGCTTCATTGCACACAGCCCGGTCCGGTACACTGTCCATGAACAGAAGCTGATATACACTGCTGCGCAGCAGATTTCGTATAAATGGTTTCATTTTGACTGTGGGCACTTTGGAGAACTGATCCAGCACATAATCGATCTGGATACATCTCTCCACGGTTCCCTCTACCAGCCGTTTTAAGAACGCCTTATCCCGGCTGTCTCTATAATTATATTTCTGAAGCACACTGCGGATCACCAGATGACAGTAGCTTCCTTCTTCCATAATCTCTGACAGCATATCCACTGCCAGCTCTCTTATATTTTCCAATCCGGTATGCCTTCCTAATCTCTGTCCCTTCTGCGGTTACTCAGCATCAGCAGTCGCAGCAGCTGTAAAACAGAAGAAGCTGCCGCAGCCACATAGGTGAGTGCTGCTGCCGTCAGTACATTTCTGCAGTCCCCAATCTCATCCGAAGACAGCATGCCATAATCACGAAGCATGGAAAGCGCCCTTCTTGACGCATTGAACTCTACCGGCAGTGTTACGATCTGGAACAGCACCGCCAGGGAAAAGATCCATACACCGAGCATGGCTAATGAAAAATAATCGCCATTTGGAAGCCGGAAGCCGATTCCAAGGATCAGTCCAAGGATAACGATAGGAAGACCAAGCTTTGAACCAAGATTTGCCGCCGGTACCAGAAGGGATCTCAGCTTCAGCGGCAGATATCCCTTTTGATGCTGCACAGCATGACCGCATTCATGGGCTGCCACACCGATCGCCGCTACCGAATGGGAATCATATACCGCATCGGAAAGCCGCAGAACCTTTTTTGACGGATCATAATGATCTGTCAGATCTCCGCTGATATGCTGGATCGATACGTCATGGATCCCCGACATGGCAAGGATCCTCGCCGCTGCCTCTGCACCGGTCATTCCGCTTCTGCTTCTGATCTTCGCATACTTTCTGTAGGTATTATTGACGTTGCTGCTTGCCAGCATACAAATAACAGCACCAATGATTACCAGAATATAAGTTGGGTCAAAACCATAATAATAGCCCATATTTCATCTCTCCTTTTTCTGATCAGTGTAATGCTTCTCCCACTTTTACCTCATAGCCCCTCATAAACTCCGCACAGCTCATCCGTTTCTTTCCCTCAGGCTGCAGGGATCTGATCCTCAGGGCACCCTCTCCTGTTGCCAGCGTAAAGGATTCCTTATCCATGGCGATCACTGTGCCGGGAACCGGATTTTCTGCATTTGCACATTCTGACACCACATCAGCTTCCCAGATTTTCAGTATCTTTCCTTTATAATGGGTAAAAGCACTGGGCCAGGGATTCAAGCCCCGGATCAGTCTTTCAATGGTCACGGCAGACTTCGCAAAATCGATGTTTCCCATATCCTTTGTGATCTTTCCTGCATAGGTTGCCAGTTCTTCCTTCTGTACCACAGGAGTAAGCTCTCCAGCCTCGATCTTTGGCAGAACTTCCACGATCAGCTCTGCCCCAGTTTCCATCAATCTGTCAAACAGGCTGCCGCCGGTTTCCTTTTCATCAAGGACAACTTCCTTCTGCAGAAGAATATCTCCGGTATCCATTCCCTTTGCCATCTGCATGATGGTCACTCCGGTCTTCTCTTCCCCGTTGATCACACACCACTGGATCGGCGCTGCTCCCCGGTAAGCCGGAAGGAGGGAGGCATGGATATTGATACAGCCAAGCCTTGGCATATTTAAAATTTCTTCTGATAACAGCTGTCCGAAAGCTGCCACTACGAAGATATCTGCCGGATACTTCCTAAGTTCCTCTACGGCATCCTTTTCTTTGATTTTCAAAGGCTGCAGCACCGGAATACCATAGGACAGGGCGCATTCCTTCACCGGTGAATACTGCACCTCCCGGCCTCTTCCTTTCTGTCTGTCAGGCTGTGTCACTACTGCCGTCACTTCGTGTCCGGCTTTCAGGATCGCCTCAAGCGGCGCTACCGCAAAATCCGGTGTTCCCATATAAATAATCTTCATCCGAACCTCTCCTTACATTACTGCTCCGGGCTTTCTGTGCTCATCAGTTCGCCCTCTACCTTTTCCACATAAAGGTGACCGTCCAGATGATCGATCTCATGGCAGAAAGCTCTTGCCAGCAGCTCTGTTCCTTCAATTTCAAAGGGCTTCATCTCTTCATCATAAGCTCTGACCTTTACATAATTCGGTCTTGTTACCACGCCGGTCTTGCCTGGCAGGGAAAGGCAGCCTTCATTGCCGGTCTGTTCTCCGCTTGTCTCGATAATAACCGGATTGATCAGCAGGATCGGATCCTCTCCTGTTACGTCAATGACTACGATCCGCTTCAGGATTCCCACCTGAGGCGCTGCCAGTCCGACTCCGTCTGCATCATACATGGTCTCAAACATGTCTTCGATCAGCTCCGCGATTCTTTCCGTTACCTCTGTGACCGGCTTACAGGTCTTGTTTAAAACCGGATCACCCATTTCCCTGATATTTCTGATTGCCATTCCTCTCCATCCCTTCTGTCGTCAATATGTGTTTACCGGGTCAAAATCAAACTGTACAAATGCGCTGTTTCCCGGCAGATTTTTTCTGTAGTTTTCTGTCAGCTCCTTATAGATCAGCAGTTTCTGATAATCCTTTTCCTTACAGTATATCACAAAACGATATATATCATTTATTTTGGAGACTGCAGCTTTCGACGGTCCGATAACAGAACCATCTGATCTGCCACTTTCTTCCTGATAGTTTCTGAGGATCCTGCCTGTTTCTTCTGCTGCCGCGAGAGCCTGCCCTTCCTCCTTTGAAGTAAACAGGATCGCCAGCAGATGCTCTGCCGGGGGATATCCCATAAGCTCACGATATCCCATTTCCTCTTCATAAAAAGCCTCGTAGTCCTGGTTTGCAGCAAGGGTAATGCTGTAATGATCCGGCTGATAGGTCTGTATCACTACCTCTCCCTTCCTTACCCCTCTCCCGGCTCTGCCTGCCGCCTGGGTCAGAAGCTGAAAGGTTCTCTCCCCGCAGTGATAATCACTGTCATTTAAGGAAAGATCCGCTGCCAGCACGCCCATCAGCGTCACCTTTGGGAAATCATGTCCCTTTACGATCATCTGGGTTCCAAGGAGAATATCTGCTTCCTCCCCGGCAAAGGAAGAAAGAATCTCCTCATAGCTTCCTTTTCTCCGGGTCGTATCTGCATCCATACGGAGCACTCCTGCCCCCGGAAATCTCTTCCTGATCTGATCCTCGATCTGCTGGGTTCCCGCCTTAAAGCCCAGGATATAGGGCGATCCACAGGACGGGCACTTCTTTGGCTCCTGCATTTCATATCCGCAGTAATGACATACTAATTTTCCACCTCTGTGCTGTGAAAGAGATACATCACAGTGGGGACACTTCATCACGAGTCCGCAGGATCTGCAGGACACAAAGCCTGCATAGCCTCTCCGGTTCAGGAACAGCATGATCTGTTCCTTTCTGGATAGTCTGTCCTCTATCAGCTCCTGCAGCTTTCTGCTGAAAATAGAGCGGTTGCCCTCCTTCAGCTCTTTTCTGAGATCCACGACTGAAACATCTGCCAGCCTGCCGCCTGTCAGTCTCCTTGTCAGGGTAAAGAGCTCATATTCGCCCTTTTTTGCCCTGCTGTAAGCCTCCAGGGAAGGTGTGGCAGAGCCAAGCACAAGACTGGCTCCTTTAAGAGAAGCAAGGTACTCTGCGGTTTCCCTTGCATGATATCTTGGCATGGTCTCACTTTTATAGCTCGGCTCGTGTTCCTCATCGATCACGATCATGCCAAGCTTTTCAAAAGGTACAAACAGAGCTGATCTTGGCCCTATGATCACATCAATCTCACCTTTTCTTGCCCGCTCACACTGGTCGTACCTCTCCCCCTCGGAAAGGCTGGAGTTTAAGACCGATACCCGGTCTCCAAAACGTTTGTAGAAACGAAGCAGGGTCTGATAGGTCAGGGCAATTTCAGGGATCAGCATGATACACTGTCTTCCTCTTTTTACCGTTTCCTCTATGAGGGAAAGATATACCTCTGTTTTGCCGCTTCCGGTAATACCATGGATCAGGTAGGTTTTACAGATCCCCGCATCCCTGTCAGCGATCACTGTATCTACGATCGCCTGCTGCTCGTTGCTGAGTTTTTTTTCTTCCCTCCTGCCGGCTTCCAGTCGTACCGGATTACGATAATAGCTCTCTGTCTCTACTGTAATCACCTGCTGTGAGATCAGGCTTTTTATAGTCGATGGTGCTATATGGAGTTTTCCTGTCACCAGTTCATAAGGAAGCTTTTTTTCTTCTGTCAGCGCTGCCAAAAACCTTGTCTTTCCCGTCTGATGCTTCCTTATGCTCTCTGCAAGAAGTGAACGGATCTCTTCCCCGGTCATCTGCCGTACGATCGTTTTCTTTTCCTTCGCCTTTACTTCCCTCTTCACAGGAAGCACTGTCTTCAGGGCAGCGATCATAGTGGAGCCATAGGTTTCTTTCAGAAAGACTGCCAGCTTCAGCGCATCCTCTGACGGAGAAACCTTCTGCTTTGACAGGCTGTAGATCTCTTTCATTTTTTCTTCGTCAAACTCTGCCTGATCTGTGATCTCCACCACATAACCGGCCGAAAGACGGTTTCCCCTTCCAAAGGGCACCATCACACTGGTTCCCACAAGCACCGTCTCTCTTAAGGCCTCCGGTATTTTATATTGAAAGGTCCGATCTACCTTTTCATGGGAAATGTCAATAATGACATCCGCATATTTCTTTTCCTTCATGCCATTCTCCCGGAAGGGTCAGCTCCTGTCTGCCCTCTCCTGCAGGATCTCTGCAATCAGGACTCTTTCATCCATAGGATACTTGACCCCTTTGATCTCCTGATAATCCTCATGTCCCTTTCCAGCAAGAACGATAATATCTCCCGGCTGTCCATGATCGATCGCATAAGCGATCGCCTCCTTCCGGTCGCAGATTTCAATATATTTTCCATCTGTTTTATCAATCCCTGTCTTAATATCAGCCATGATTGCAAGCGGTTCTTCAAATCTTGGATTATCCGAAGTAATGATCGTTAAATCAGCCAGCCTTCCGCTGACCTCTCCCATCTCATACCGGCGGAGTCTGGAGCGGTTACCGCCACAGCCAAATACACAGACAAGTCTTGCTGGATGATATTCCTTCAGGGTGGAAAGAAGACTGTTCAGACTCATGGCATTGTGCGCATAATCAATGAGCAGGGTAAATTTGTCAGAAACCGGCACCATCTCGATCCTGCCCTTTACATGAGCCTTCAGAAGTGCCTCTTTGATCTTCGGGATCTCTACCCTGAAATGTCTGCAGACAGCGATCGCTGTCAGTGCATTATACACACTGAATCTGCCTGGTGTCGGTACCTCCACCTCGAAGTCCATCTTTCCTTTTACATGGAAATCAACCCCAAGCTCTCCCGGCTTGTCAATCAGCTTCAGATCCTCCGCATAAAGATCTGCTGTCTTGTCAAAGCCATAGGTTTCCAGATCACAGGTATGCCCCTTAAGTACTGCCTCCATGTGTTCGTCATCCTTATTGACGATCCCATGACGGCACTGTTTGAACAAAAGTCCCTTGCATGCCTGGTATTCTTCAAAGCTCGCATGCTCGTTCGGTCCGATATGATCAGGCTCAAGATTGGTAAAAATACCTACTTCAAAAACAAAGCCCTGGGTTCTGTGGAGCTTGAGTCCCTGGGATGCCACTTCCATGACTACAATCTCTATGCCTGCATCCACCATCCTCCGGAAGGTTTCCTGCAGAACGAAGGATTCCGGCGTGGTGTTTTTGGACGGAATATGGGTATCCCCTATGATCGTTTCGATCGTTCCGATCAGTCCCACTTTATATCCTGCACTCTCCAGAATAGATTTGATCAGATAAGTACTCGTCGTCTTACCCTTGGTTCCCGTGATGCCGATGACCTTCAGCTGGTCTGCAGGGTGCCCGAAATATGCTGCAGCGATAAATGCCATGGCATATCTGGTATCCTCCACCCTGATCACGGTTACATCACTGTCCTTTGGTATCTCTGCGTCCTTCTGCACGACCAGTACAGAAACGCCTTTCTCAAGAGCCTCTGGTATATAGCTGTGTCCGTCTGTATTGTATCCGCAGATACAGATGAACAGACATCCTTCTTTTATCTTTCTGGAGTCGTATACAACCTCATTTACACATTTGTCCACATTGCCCCTGACACACTCATAAGACAGTCCTGCCAGCAGGTCTCTGCAGCAATACTCTTTTTCCGTCATTTTCATTCTCCTTTTTTGCCAGCTATCCTTATAATAAAATAGCATGACTGCCATGTTTTTTCAACTGTGGGGTTGTTTTCTGACGCACTGCAGACTTATCCATTACAGACAAAGCAAAACCCCCGGGGGATACCGGGGGTTTGCTTTTCTTATGAGGGGGGAGATAGTGAGTTGTTCAACTATCTTGGTTATTATAATACCCAGTAAATGTGTACAAATTGTGACTACTTCCTAATAAAAGTATAAAATCAAAATTAAGAAAAAATAAATAGGTTCTCCACTGTCACCTTCTGCATCAGTTCTTCCGCAAATTCTTTGGAAAACACGCCGTTCTCTGCTGTTGTTGCATTCGCTGCCGAAATCGCTGCCGCCTTCACAAGTGCCGTCTTTGCATCTTCTCCTGCAAGCACAGACATGGCAAGGGATGCCACTGCGGTATCACCGCAGCCAACCGTATTGACTGCCTTGATCTTCGGCGGTCTTGCCGCGATCCTTTCTGTTTCTGATATATAAAGAAGTCCTTTTTCTCCCATGGAAACGACTACGCTGTGGACACCTTCCCGGCAAAGCATAAGTGCAGCCTCCGTGATCTCTTCCCTGTTCCTTAAGCTTCTTCCTGTAAGATATTCCAGTTCCTTTGTGTTTGGCTTGATCAGGAAGGGTTTTCCTTTGATTCCTTCCCGGAGGCTTTCCTTACTGGTATCAAGGATCACCTTTTTTCCAAAGGAGGAAGCCTTTTCGATCAGCTCCCTGTATATATCCGGGCTGATGCCAGGAGGCACACTGCCGCTCATTACCACTAGCTCCGTATCTGCAAGTGCCTTCTCATAATCTTCCCGGAATCTAGAAAGCTCCGTTTCTGTGACCACCGGACCAGGCTCCAGGATTTCTGTCACATAACCGTCCCCGGTGATCAGGTTGGTATTGGTTCTGGTGCTTTCGGAAATCTGTGTAAAGGCACATTCTGCCGAAAACTGTCTGACTCCGTTTTCGATAAAAATACCTGTATGTCCCCCAAGGAATCCCATGGCTCTCACCGGAAATCCATAACCGGCCAGCACCCTCGTGACATTAATTCCCTTTCCTCCCGGAAGATTTCTGACCCTGTCCATACGATTAACCTGTCCAGGGCACATCCGTTCCCCGAAGCAGGTTTTATCTAAAGCCGGATTGAGTGTTATTGTTGTGATCATACATTTCCCTCCCTAACAGTAATACTGCATGACGATCTGGATACTTTCCCGTCCCATATACCGGTTGATCTCCGGATAATAGACCATACTGACCGTAAGCCCTTCAAAGCTCCTGCTGCCACTGTACAACGCCTCCTTTTCATGCTCTCCGTACGTTTCACTAAGGAACCTGTCCAGCTTCTCCATATCTCCAAAATAGATCATATCATATCCACTGCCGCTTTCATCTGCAATTCTGAATTTTCCAACATTTCTGTTCTTACCCAGAATCTTCCCGGATAACAGGCGTACATTTTTCTGCGCAAATACGGGTTTTGGATTTCCTGCTCCAAAAGGTTCTAAAAGCGACAGCTCCTTTACAAAATGATTATCGGCATAGGATAACGGCATCGGAACATCTATATGTACAACTTCTCTGAAATCCTCCTCTGTCAGGGTGGAATTTTCATTCAGCCTTTTCCTGAGCTCATTTAAATCTCCCTCACCTGCCAGGGAAAATCCGGCTGCCATCTTATGGCCGCCAAATTTCGTAAACAGCTCCCGGCACTTTGACAGCTCCTCATACATGGAATAAGCTTCGATGGATCGTCCGCTTCCCTTGATCCCTTCCTCTGCCCTTGTCGCAACCAGTACAGGCTTATGATATTTTTCCTTCAGCCTTCCTGCTATGATCCCTGCAATGCTTTCATGACAGTCCGGCAGATATACCACAAGCACCGGATCCTGCTCTCTGCCTTCCGCCTCCAGCATACGGACTGCTTCACTGACACCATCCTCTGTCATCTGTTTACGGCTGTCATTCAGGCTTTTCAGGTCATAGGCCTCTGTTACTGCTTTTTTGAAATCCGTCTCCTCAAATAATCTGAGTGCCCTGTCAGCACTGTCCAGCCTTCCTGTCGCATTCAGACAGGGTCCAAGGATAAAGCCTGCGTGATAAGGAGACAGCTCCTTATCCATCAGGTCATTGACCTGCAAAAGAGCCAGAAGCCCCGGATTCTCCGTTTCCTTCATCTGCTGCATGCCATACTTCACAATGATACGGTTCTCGTCACGAAGCTCCATCACATCACAGACCGTAGCCAGTGCTGCGAAAGGAAGGAGCTCTTTCTGCAGGGACTTTTTCTTTTCTTCCTCTCCTGACTTTTCACAGAGGGCTTCTATCAGCTTATAGGCGATAAGGGCACCGCAGATTCCCTTAAAATGGCTGGTATCCGCACTCTGCTTGGGATCCACCACCACATCTGCCGGTGGCAGATGATATTCCTTATTCCCGTTTTCTTCTGTATAGGGCACCTCATGGTGATCTGTCACAATCACGGTCATTCCATAATCTCTGGCAAGACTGATCTCTTCAAAAGCCGCGATGCCATTGTCACAGGTGAGGATCGTGTCCACCTCATCCTCTCTGGCATTTTCGATCAGGCTGATGTTTAGCCCGTAGCCATCCCGGATCCGGTGTGGAATCACACGATCCGCCTTTCCGGAAAGTGCCTGGATCCCACGGCATAGAATATAGGTACTGCAGATCCCGTCTACATCATAATCTCCGATCACACGGATCTTTTTTCCCTCCCGGATCTTTAAAAGCAGCAATTCTGCCGCTTTCTCCATTCCATACAAGGCAAAAGGTGAGGGTCTGTCAGCCAGAGTCCCCTTCAGGAACAGACGGATCTCCTCATCTTCTGTCAGATCCCGGTTTCTCATGATCCTGGCAAGCACCGGTGTAATCCCATATTTCTGTGCAATCGCGTTAAAATCAGCCTTTTTGGCTGCCACCATCCATTTTTCCACGTCTTCTCCTTACTCCTCAGAAAGGAAAAGGCAGGGACATTCTTCCATTCAGAATATCCTTGCCTTTTCAGATCTATTTCAGATTCTTTTATTTATTCTTTTTAGCGAAACACTTTCTCAGCACTAACCACAGGGAACCTGCGATGCATACAGAAGAATAAGCACCACAGAGGATACCTACCATCAGCGGCAATGCAAATTCCTTCACGCTTGTCACGCCAAAGATATAGAGCATGGCAACCATGATAAAGGTGGTCAGGGAAGTAAAGATACTTCTTGACAGAGTCTGTGTGATACTGGTATCTACAATAGGCTCAAGACCATCCTTCTGGCTCATGCTTCTCATATTCTCACGGACACGGTCGAAGATAACGATGGTCGCATTGATGGAATAACCTACGATGGTCAGCATGCAGGCAATAAATGTAGTACCTACAGATACCTTTGCTACCGCATAGAAGGTCAGCACAACCAGCACATCATGGAGCAGACAGAGTACGGAGCTTGCACCAAAACGTACATCCTTGAAACGAAGCCATACATAGATCAGCATAAATACTGCTGCTACCAGCACAGCTACGATGGATTCCTGCTTCATTTCATTACTGATGGTGGAGCTGATGGTTTCCGCTGTGATCTTCTCTCCGTCAACCTCAAAATTATCTGTCATGGCATCCTTAAAGGACTCACGCTCTTCCTGTGTCAGGGATCTTGTTTTGAAAATAACCTCATTGGTTCCGTCGATTTTCTGTGTCTGTACATTACCGTCACCGGTAATATCCTCGATCAGCGGAACTACCCTGGAATCAATATCTGCAAGGCTCATATCCTCATTGAAGGTGACACTTGTAGAAGTACCGCCAACGAACTCAAGGCTGTAATTCAGAGGGTTTCCTGTCTGTGCCTTATTCACGCCCATAAAGACGAAGCCTGCAATGATCACGGCAAGGGAAGCGGTAAAGAAAACTGCCTTCTTCTTTGTGAACTGAACTGCCTTTCTCTCTCTTGCTACGCCATACAGCTTCGGATTTGTAAGCCCAAGGGCAAAGAATGCTTTCATGATCAGCTTAGTCACTACCATGGCTGTAAACATGGATAATACAATACCAAGTGCCAGTGTATAGGCGAATCCCTTAACAGTACCGGAACCCATCACTGCCAGCACTGCTGCAGCGATCAGGGTGGTGATATTTCCATCGATGATAGCAGACTGAGCTTTCTTGAAGCCAATATCGATCGCTGTCTTTACCGTTCTGCCCTCTGCCAACTCCTCGCGGATTCTGGCAAAGATAATAACGTTGGCATCTACTGCCATACCTACTGAAAGAATAATACCTGCGATACCGGGCAGGGTTAATGTAATATCAAAACCATTCAGAAGAATGATGATCAGCTCTACATAAAGCGTCAGTGCAAGACTGGCTGCCACACCGGAAATGTAATAAATCGCGATCATGAATACAACAATGATAGCAAAACCGATCAGACCTGCCTTGATGCTGGTAGCGATTGCTTCTCCACCAAGCTGTGCACCTACCACCTTGGAATGAAGCTCCTCCAGCTCAACCTTCAGACCACCGATACGGATAGTGGACGCAAGCTGCTCTGCGCTTTCATAATCAAAGTTACCACTGATCTGCGCCTTACCATCTGTCAGGGCTGCCTGTACCCTTGGAGCACTGATGATCTGTCCATCATAATAGATACCAAGCGTTTCGCCCTTCTTGTATGCTCTTGTAGTTGCATCTGCAAACTTTTTGGTTCCCTCCGTTGTCATGGTAAGATCAACAACAACCTCAGAATTGTTCATATTGTCTGTAGCAGTCGCTGCCTGGGCATCCTTGACATCCGTACCGGAAAGAGGTGCACTGCCCTCTGCCACGATCGTATCAATATCCTTGGTCAGCATATAAACCACATTGCCGCTTGCATCCATGGTTGCCTGATAGTTGGCATTGCCATCCTCATCTGTTTCGTAGATGAAATACAGGGAACCGGGTTTGCCAAGCTCTGCCAGAATGGCATTGGCATCTGTTACACCGGGGATCTCGATATTGATCCTGTCATCCCCCTCCTGATACACAACAGCTTCTGTACTGTAATTCTCTACACGCTTCTGCAGCTTGTAGATCGTATCTGCCATATCCTCGCTGCTCGGCTTTTCTTCGCCTACTGCCTGATAGGTGATGCTCACACCGCCTGCCAGATCAAGACCAAGCTTAATGTCTGATGCAGAACCGGATCTGTCTGTTCCGATCCCTTCTGTTGCTGTGTATCCGAGACCGCCAAGAAGCAGCACCAGAACGATCAGCACAATGATTGCTCTACTCTTTTTCATTTTTATTCTCCTTCTTCTTCGGCCAGCGCCGCTTTTATCATGATCGCACACTCTATGCGCTTTCTCTGCAATTCACATCCGATATCATAGGCATCGTTGATGCTTCCATGGAAATTGTAGGAGTTTGCGGCACAGCCGCCGCTGCAGTAGAACTTGGCAAAGCATTTCCTACATTTGTCCTTCGCATAAACATTGCATGTCTTAAACTCGTCACGGATGTCGGTTCTTGTAATACCCTCATCCACATTTCCCATTAGAAACTCCTCATGACCCACAAACTGATGACAGGGATAAAAATCACCCCAGGGTGTCACAGCCAGATACTCGGTGCCTGACCCACAGCCTGACAGCCTCTTGGCCACGCAGGGACCACCCTTCAGATCTATCATGAAATGGAAGAAATTCACACCTCTTCCTTCCTTCTTTCTCTTCAGAAGTTCTCTGGCCAGTTCATCGTACTCTTCGAGAATAGCCGGAATATCCTCTTCCGTAATGGCATAGCTTTCCTCCGGTGCTGCCACAACAGGCTCCACGGAGATCTGTTCAAAGCCAAGATCTGCCAGATGCTTCACATCCTCTGCAAAATCCAGATTATTATGGGTAAAGGTTCCTCTGACATAATAGTTCATCTGGTTTCTGCTCTCTGCCAGCTTCTTAAACTTGGGAACAATAGTATCATAGCTTCCCTGTCCGCCTCTGTGAGGACGCATCAGATCATTGATCTCCTTACGTCCGTCGATACTGAGTACCACATTGGACATCTCCTGATTCAGGAAATCCATGATCTCATCATTTAACAGGATACCGTTGGTCGTCAGGGTAAAGCGGAACTTCTTGTTATTCGGTTTCTCAAGGCTCCTGCCATAAGCTACCAGATCCTTCACGACCTGCCAGTTCATCAGTGGCTCCCCGCCAAAGAAGTCTACCTCCAGGTTGACACGGTTTCCAGAATTTGCCACCAGAAAATCCAGTGCCTTCTTACCGACCTCATAGCTCATCAATGCTCTTCTTCCATGATACTCCCCTTCCTCTGCAAAGCAATATCTGCAGGCAAGGTTACAGTCATGGGCAATATGGAGACAGAGTGCCTTTACAACAGTCTGTCTGCCCTTAAAGTCAGTAATATACTTCTCGTAAATATCCTCTGTATAAAGTAATCCCGCATCCTTCAGTTCAAGAACCTCTAAAAGAGCTTCCCTGATATCAGCCTCTTCATATTGATCCTTCAGGGCAGAAAGGACTGTATCCTCCAGTTCTTCTCCCTCTCTGGACGTACAAAGAGCCTCTTCTACAGCCGGGATCACATCATAGACTACGTCATCTACCACGTGGACAGATCCGCTGTTCACATCCAGTACGATGTTGTAGCCATTGTTTTTGTATTGATGTATCACGTTTCTGTTTCCTTTCCTGTGCGATATTGTGTAAACTTGAAAACGTAGAATAAGCAGCGATGATCCACCGCTGCTTACATACCTTATCTACTTGTTGATAAATACCGCACCTTCACTCCGCTTTTCAGAGATTATTTTGCATGCTCACAGCTCTGGTTTCCCACAGTACAGCTTGTTTTGCAAGCTGACTGGCAGGATGTCTGGCACTCGCCGCAGCCGCCCTTCTTCATAGATTCCTTTAAGTCTCTCGTTGTTAATGTCTTAATACGCTTCATAATCTTATCTCCTTAAAAGCAAATTTCTCTTTCCAAACCGGTATCAATATACCGACATTATTTGATATTATAGCATAGGTCATTCCTTGCTGACAAGAGGAATCTCTTCTGCCTTTTCCTTTTTCTGATCTGGCAGTGTCATCAGCACATTGACGATCCTGTTCTGCCTGATATCTCCTGTCTTCAGGATGATCCCGTCCGGCAGTGTGATCGTCTCCCCGATCTCAGGCAATCTGTCAAGACTCTCGATCAGCAGGCCACCAATGGAATCATAGTCCTCTGAATGCAGCTCTGTACCAAGCTCATCATTGATATCATCCAGCTTCATGCTGCCTTCTACCAAATAGGTTCTTTCTCCCTTTTTCTGGATCTGCTCTTCTTCATCCTCATCATATTCATCCCGGATCTCCCCGACGATCTCTTCCAAAAGATCCTCCAGAGTGATCATGCCGACAGTTGCACCGTACTCATCCAGCACAAAAGCCACATTGATCCGCTTTTCCCGCATTTCCAGCATCAGATCAGCTGTCTTTTTGAATTCATATGTATAATAGGCTTCCCTGATGATATCTTTAATATGGAAATTGCTTCTCTCTTCCACCAGGATAAAGTCCTTGATATTGATCAGACCAATGATATTGTCCTTATCCCCACTGAAAACGGGAATTCTCGTATACATACATTCCCGGAACAGTGCCATCACCTCTTCATAGCCTGCGTCCTCGCTGATGCTTGCCATATCGATCCTTGGGATCATGATATCCTTGGCTACCGTATCTGAAAAATCAAATACATTATAGATCAGCTCTCTTTCCTCTGATTCGATCACACCGTCCTCATGACTGACTTCCACATAGGTACGCAGTTCCTTCTCCGTCATAGCGGTATGTAGATCCTTATCCATATGGAACAGCTTTTTCATTCCCTCTGTAATGGCATCCACCACGAAGATCACCGGTGTCATTACCTTCATCAGTCCCGATATGACCGGTGCATAAAAAAGAGTCAGGCTCTCTGAATAAGCCGCAGCTGCATTTTTAGGCATGATTTCACCTAGGAACAGGATAAAAACCGTCAGGATTCCTGTTGCGATTCCTACCGTCAGATTAATTTTGATTGCAAGGGTAGTAGCCAGTGATGAAGCTGTCAGATTCACGATATTATTACCGATCAGAATGGCGCTCAGCATCTTTCCATACTGTTCCAGAACAGAAAGGGCTGTTTTCGCACGTTTGTTGCCTTCCTCTGCCATTGCCTTAAGACGCACCCTGTTCACCGTAGTCAGTGCTGTCTCTGCAGAAGAAAAGAATGCAGAAAGCATGATAAGAATTAAAATAATAATCAGTTGTATGACACCATCGGTATCCAAAATTTAAATCACTCCTTGTTTTTAATATAATGAATAAAATATACAATACAGAGGTATTACCTGTCAAGTTCACTCATATCATTTAAGTATAAAGATTATGTAATTTCTGAAACAGGAGGCTCTTATGTTCCCTACGAAAAATCCTGGCAGCCGCCTTACCTTTATCCTAAAGGATCTGCTTCTTTCCTATCTGCTGACCGCGCTCCTTCTCCTTTTGCTTTCCCTGCTGCTCTACCGCTTTTCTCTCAGCGAAAAGACAGTCACCCTGTGCATCACCGGCATCTATATCCTTGTTACATTTCTTGCCGGATTCCTCGCGGGTAAAAAAGAAGGCTGCCGGAAGTTTCTTTTTGGTCTTCTTCTCGGCGGTCTTTATTTTTTCATCCTGCTTCTGATCTCCCTGATTGTCAATCACTCGCTGCAGGGCTTTTCCGGGCATTTCTTTACTGTTCTCCTGCTCTGCTGCGGCAGTGGCATGCTGGGTGGCATGCTAAGCTGATGTACCTTCCCTGTCCTTCATTTTTAAAACAGGACTCCGTACCATATTGACCACTAAAGGGATCACCATGATAAACCATACAATGGGCTCAGCCACAATGATGCCATAATATCCGATCGCTGGTGCCAGAAGCAATGCGATCAGCACTTTGCCAATCATTTCAAGGGAGCTGGAGATCACCGGTGTCCTGTTATCTCCAAAGCCCTGCATGCTGTTCCTGAACAGACATATCACAGTCGGTACATAATAAAATGGGGTATTCACACGGAGATACAGCGACGCTGTATCAATAATATCCTTCTTCTGTGTAGCCGTGACCGTACGGATCAGCCATGGTGCCACTGTATAGGCACTGATGATCACCCCGGTGCACCAGACAAATGTAACAAGAACCGTATCTCTAATCCCCTGCCTGATCCTGGAGTATTTTCCAGCTCCAAGGTTCTGTCCGCAATAGGTTGCCAGTGTCGTACCCATTACCGAAAACGGCAGCATATATATAGAAGAGATTTTTCTTGCCGCCGTATGGGCAACAATGATATCTGTACCAAAGGTATTGATACTTGTCTGCAGTGCCATTGTACCGATACCTACCAGTGACGTCATAAATCCCATGGAAAGTCCCGCTCCGAAAAGCTTCTTATATAATATCATATCAGGTTTAAAATCTTCCTTCTTAAGCGTAAGCTGCGGATACTTTCTTCTCATGTAGAGAAAACACAGAAACGCTGAAACCGCCTGTGCGATCACAGTTGCATAGGCCGCCCCTTCCACACCGGTATGGAGGCACAGGATAAATCCATAATCCATGGCAATGTTCAGGAACGCTGCGAGGATCAGGAACAAAAGCGGTGTAAAGGAATCCCCGATCGCACGGAGCATGGCTGCGCAGATGTTATAAAGAGTTGCTGCAAGAAGCCCTGCTATGACGATCCCGATATATCCCCTTGCTGCTGCAAAAAGCTCCGGTGAAATATTCAGGAGCTTTAACAGTCCACTCATATTCAGGAGACACAGTCCGCTTAAAACAACTGCACAGCAGGAGCCAAGCAGGATCGTTCCCCCCATAGCCTTCTTCATCTGCCTTTCGTCCTTTGCACCAAAGCAGGTGGCGATCACAATGGCAAACCCGTTGGTCAGTCCATTCAGAAAAGACAGCAGCATATCGCTGAGTGTTGTTGTGGCACCAACCGCAGCCAGCGCTTCATCCCCCAGTGTCTGTCCCACTATCCTTGTATCTGCCAGACTGTAGAATAGCTGAAAAAGCTGTCCCACAAAAAGAGGCACAGCAAAAAGCAGGATCAACCGGATCGGTTTCCCTTTTGTCAGATCTTTCATAATAAGCTTCCCTTACTGATGCTTTACTACCGCTCTTGCGATCACATCAAAAACTTCCTTCAAAACATGAAACAACACCATAATAACCGAAACCAGCGAAAATCCAAGGATCACTGCCGTTACGGAGAGCATCATTTCCTCATGGCTGTAATGCCTGCTCGGTATATAATTCTTGCACTTCTCTGTCACACAGGCGATCGCACACAGAATCCCCGCTGACAAAAATGTCCTGATGACCCAGTACCACCTATAAAAGGTCACATGGATCGTCAGCGTCCCCAGAATGCCGATCACAAAGAAGGCCACGATCCTTCCCGTCTGTCTGAACTGATAGGTCATCGCCAGAATCTGCATTTCTGTCACCGCTTCCCCATATTTCTGAACCGCCAGATACTGGATCAGTTTCTTTCCTATTAATTTGGTCTCCTCTCCGTCCTGCACAGATAGATAAGCAACCCCAAAAACCCCTGACAGAAAAAGGATCCACAGAAAAAAAGCAATCAGTGGATGAGATTTTTTCTTTTCCATAAATAATACCCGCTATATCTCTTTAACTAAAACCCGTTAAAATACTCTTCTGAATTTATGATGTCAGATTTAAGTATAACACATCTGTCAGGTAAATGGAAACAGGGACAAATTTAAGGTGTTTTTATCAATAACTGTTTTTCAAAATCCATTGACATAGTATTGATAACTACATATAATGTTTGTAACATGTTACAGATACCGATATTTATCTCTGTACTCATCAGCATTATATAGAAAGTGAAGGATAATCCTATGTTTCAGATTGTAGTTGATTCTGCCGCCAATATTCCTGCGGAGCTTGTAAAAAAATATGATATCAGAGTCATCTCCTTTGTCAACTATGTAAATGGTCAGCCTCTGACCTGCTTTGATCCTGACCTCACCATGGAGCAGGAACGTGTCAAAGGAAAAGAGTATTATGATGCTCTCCGTGCCGGTGCCGAGATCAAGACCGGCCTGATCAGCAGCGGTAATTTCGAGGAATGCTTCCGCAGCATTATGGAAAATAATGAGGATGTCCTTTATTTTTCTCTCAGCAAAAATATCAGTGGTACTTATAACTCTGCAAGGCTTGCAGCAAAGGAGCTGATGGAGAATCCTCCCATGGGGCGCAGGATCCGTATGATCGATTCCTTAAATGCTTCCCTTGCACAGGGTATCCTTGCTATCTATGCCAGTGAGATGAGAAGACAGGGAATGGATTTTGACACTATCGCCGATACGCTTGAAGCTTATCCTGCCAGAATGAACGGTGTCTTTACCGTAGGTGATCTGAAGTATCTCGCAAAAACAGGCCGGCTCAGCGGCTCTACTGCCCTGATCGGCAACATCCTCAGCATCAAGCCGATTCTCCGTGGCAATAAAGACGGCTACATTGTCCAGTATAAGAAATGCCGTGGCAGAAAGGCCGCTTTAAATACACTGGTTTCCCTTGTCTGCGAAACCATTATTGATCCAGAAGAGCAGATCATCGGTATCGCCCATGCTGATTCCTATGAGGATTCCCTTTACGTCATGGAAGAGATCCAGAAACGGATCCAGGTAAGGGAATTCATCAATACCTCCTATGACTACTGTACCGGAAGTCATGTAGGTCCGGATACCATCGCCCTGTTTTATATGGCAAAGGACAGAGAGCTGCTGTAGGATCTTTGTCTTATAGATAACCTTCAGGGCTGCCATGCCACCCTTGCCGTCCTCTCCTGGTTAATTTTGAAAGAATTATGAGTGAGATTCCTTCAATAATTTCAACACAACAGTTTACTTTATTTTCAAAATATATTAGAATTATGTCGTATGTAATCAAGAAGTTTTATCAAAAATAAAGGAGAGACATAACATGAGCATTTCACCATTACAGAAAGCCAGATATGAGTATGCTCCCAAGCTTCCGGGCATGCTCAGACACGGCATTGCAGATATCTGCGTAAAGGAAGGCGAAGAAACACAGAGTGTTGCTGATCAGGAGAAGATCAAGGCACTGTTCCCCAACACTTACGGCAAGAAGGAAATCACCTTTGAAAAGGGTCAGAATACTTCCGAAATGAAGAAGCAGATCGTTGGCGTTATCCTTTCCGGCGGACAGGCTCCTGGCGGACATAACGTTGTATGCGGTTTATATGATGCTTTAAAGGCAACCAACAAGGAGAACGAACTTTATGGCTTCAAGGGTGGTCCGAGCGGACTGATCGAGGATGATTATATCGTTATGACTGACGAATATATCAACCAGTTCAGAAATACCGGCGGCTTCGATATCATCGGATCCGGCAGAACCAAGCTTGAGACCAATGAGCAGTTTGCTATCGCTGCTGATGTATGTAAGAAGCACGGCATCACTGCTATCGTTATCATCGGTGGTGATGATTCTAATACCAACGCTGCTGTTCTTGCAGAGTACTTTGCAGCACACAACACCGGTGTTCAGGTGATCGGTTGCCCGAAGACCATCGACGGTGACTTAAAGAATGAAGATATCGAATGCTCCTTCGGTTTCGATACTGCAACCAAGACTTACAGTGAGATCATCGGTAACATCGAAAGAGATGCAAACTCCGCTAAGAAGTACTGGCATTTTGTTAAGGTTATGGGGCGTAGTGCTTCCCACGTTGCTCTTGAATGCGCACTTGAGACACAGCCCAACATCTGTCTGATCTCTGAAGAGGTTGCAGAGAAGAAGATGTCCCTTTCCGCAATTGCTGATTATATTGCTGATTCCGTAGCTGCAAGAGCTGCAAAGGGCATGAACTTCGGTGTTGCTATCATCCCTGAGGGTGTTGTTGAATTCGTACCTGAATTCTCCGTACTGATCCAGGAGATCAACGAGCTTCTTGCAGGAAGCAAGGCTGATGCCTTCAATGCACTTCCTACATGGGAAGAGAAATATGCTTTCATCGAGAAAGGTTTAACCAAGGAATCCATGGAAGTATTCGCTATCCTTCCTCAGGCTATCCAGCAGCAGTTATTCCTTGAGAGAGATCCTCACGGAAACGTTCAGGTTTCCCTGATCGAGTCCGAGAAGTTATTCTCCGCTCTTGTAAAAGATAAATTAGCAGCAAGAAAAGCAGCCGGAACCTACAATGGTAAGTTCAGTCCCCTTCATCACTTCTTAGGTTATGAAGGAAGATGTGCTTTCCCTTCAAACTTTGACTCCGACTACTGCTACTCCTTAGGATACAATGCATTCATGCTCATCCAGTATGGTTACAATGGCTACTTATCCAAGGTTTCCAACCTTTCTGCTCCCGCAAGTGAGTGGGTTGCAGGTGGTATGCCGATCACCAAGATGATGAACATCGAAAGAAGACATGGCGAAGACAAGCCCGTTATCAAGAAGGCTCTTGTTGAGCTTGACGGTGCACCTTTCAAGTACTTCGAAGCTCACCGTGAAGAGTGGTCTGAAAATACCTGCTTCAAATATCCTGGTGCTATCCAGTACTACGGACCGGCTGAGGTATGTGACATCACAACAGTAACCCTTGCTCTTGAGCAGGCTAAATAAAAAAGCTATAACAAAACCCTTCAGAGAATCCCGACACACTTCATCGGATTTCTGAAGGGTTTTATTTACCCATTACGACTTCTGTTTTTCTCTCACATTTCTGTTTCTTCGTATAACTCTCCATACAATCAAAAGCACTGCCATGATAAGTATCAGCCACACAAAATAACAGATGCCAAGGAAGGTCGGGCAAATGTGGCATAAACTGCATTTACCGGCTTGCGGTGTCTGACTCACCTGTTTGTACGCAATTGCATAAGCAGAAAATCTGTCTGTATGGATCGTTACTGTATCCGGTGCATCATCCATATCGGTTAAAAGGGTATATTCCCCCTCGTGGGAACGGATAATGAAAAACTCTCTGGCAATGCTTTGCAGCTTCTGAGGAATACCGATCACTACCTCGATCGGTTCTACCGTTCCTGTAACAGCATTCCAGTCAGCTTCTCCTATTTTAACAAACAGAGAAATATCAACATACATTCCCAGTACCAGATCAGGTATTTCCTTATGGTACTCCTTTATACCGTTCTCGATCGCACTCTTATCCTTCTCTGGAACATTGCCGGAAATATCTTTCACCTCTACCCGGATTTCTATGTTTTCTCCAGCAGCTGCACTTTGGAGCTGCGCCGGTGTCAGCACTGCACTCACTACTGCAGCAGTATCAGACACTCCTGCCGTATACTCCTGTTCCTCACAGACAACCATTACAGTGACTGTGCCTTCTCCAATTTTCAGGGCAGTACTTGTATCTGCCATGCCCTTCACATTTCCTGTCGGCACAGCTTCACCCGATGTGTCCACCTTGCCGCCGGCTGTCATTTCCGGTACAAGTAATATGTCTTTTATGCCCGGCTGTTCTGATATACCAGGCTTGTCTGCCGGCTTCTCCAATGATCCGGATATATCCGGACTGCCAGCAGGCTTGTTCTCCGGCTTGTTCTCCAGCTTGTTCTCCGTTTTTTCTGGCTGCGCTGGTGGTAATGGTGTTTCTGTTCCGCCGCCTCCCGGTTTCTCCGGTTCCGGCTTCTTTATCGTCCGGTCAAAGCCGCAGTCATTGCAGATGGTATCCCTGTCATCGTCATATACATGGCTATGCTTTTTTCCCAATGCATCACAACGGCTGCATACTTTCCAATGTCCGTCTGTATCGTATACGTAATCTCCGCTAAAACTATGTCCTTTTGCCGGCAGTACCACATCCTGCGATGTGATTTCTGTCGTACAACTGCTGTCGGCATACCATCTTCCACAGTCACAGACATAATAGGCTTTGTTTCCCTTGGCAAGACACGTTGGTTCTACAGCCTGCACCAGAACCGCACTGTGAGTATGTATCCTTACAGTGATTTTCTTTTCTGCCCGGTTTCCGGCATTATCCATAGCTTTCACGATAATATCCGCACCGGCTGCCGGAAGCTTCTCTGTGGGTATGCTGAATTTGACCTCTGTTCTAATGCTTGTGGTAAAATCCTCCTGTACTACACACTCTGCACTATTTCCGATCTGATAAGCTGCCGAAGCCAGTCCCGCGGAAATAGCATTCTCCTTGTCATCCTTTACCGTCACGATGACTGTCGGCGCTTTCTCATATTCTTTTTCCGGACTTTCACTGCCATTTACCAAAAATGTGATCTCCGGTGCATTATCCTCCACGATAACACCATGGATGCCACTGCCATCCGTGCCTATCATCTTCGTATCCGACACATTTCCTGCATGATCCCTGGCAGTAATCATGATTTTCCCCTTAAAATCCGGGTTGATATAGATCACTGCCTTATAACCGGCATGATTCTCCACGGAAGCTTTTTTTACCGATGGCTGACCTGCTGTACTGCTATCTTCCGGTATTAGTTTATACTCCACACTCTCTATTCCACTTCCCGTTTCTTCGACAGGAATCGTAATTTCAAGACTGTCTTTTCGGATAAGCCAGTTCCAGAGATTTTTATATCCCTCATTGAAGGCTGCATCACCAATCACAGGCTTTATCGTATCAAGCTGTACGGTCATGGTGTCTGTCACCGTTTCATTTCCGGCTGCATCCACTGCCTTGAAGGTGTAGGTGTGCCATCCCTCGACACAGGCATAATCCCTTGTTATGGTTGTTCCCCCTTCTGTAATAACACCCTTGATCTCTTCATACCCACTATCATCCACCTTACCATACAGGCTTTTGACTCCCTTGTTATCGGAATAAGATAAAACAATGCGGATCTGATCCGTATTATACCAGCCCTTTGGATTCGGGCTGACATTACTCTTTACTGACGCAGCAAGCTTTGGCTTTTGTACATCCTTAAAATAACCATAGCAGATTTTGTCTCCATATTCCGCTGCCCCGATCTTCGTATAGGCTGTTCCTGTATAACCGGCATTATCATACCATCCACAGAACACATATCCTTCCTGTGATGGAACCGGCATAGTCAGCTCCTGTCCATGGACATAGCTTTTATACATGTCTTCCGGCTCATAAACGCTGCCATCCGGCAGGGACAGATTATAATACACACGATAGGAATTCGGTATCCACTTTGCAAAAAGCGTTGTGTCTGTCATAAGCTGCGACTGGGTATCAAAATTAAATTTCCGGCTGTCTGTACATCCCGCATCCCCATACCAGCCTCCGAAGGTGTAACCCTCACGGACAGGTTCCTGCGGCTCCGTGACCGCACACTGCACAGCCGCCCCTGGAGTAAGACCATTGTAGGTCGTCCATATAAGCTGAGGCTCCACGCTGCTTCCACCCTGACTGTCAAAGGTGATCTGTCTGACATAAAAAGTCTTTTGCTCACAGGCAGTGCTGTCATTGTATGCCTTCTTATAATATTGGATCTGCTTTGTTCCAGTGCTTTTTACAGTGTAGACCGCTTGCTTCTTTTTCAGCTTTGATGAACTGTAGATTCCCTGATAAGCCGGTAGCTCTGCCAGTACCTCCGTCTGTGCCGTTCCGGTAAGCTTTCCTCCTGATGGTCCATAGGTAAGAGAAACACCCATGGACAGTCCTGCGGACAAGGGCTGTGCCTTGTTTGGTCCAGTAAATTCCAGATGATGGACATCATCCTTTTTTATCTGCTCTGAAAAACCATCCCGTATATTTCCCTTCCGGTCTGTCACCTTATAATATAAATAACAGGTTCCATAATAGTCTGACAAAGAAATCGTATATTCACCCGCTTTAACCGCGGCTGCGTCAAGGTCGACCATTCCTGTTGCCGGTTTTTTAGAAGTATCTGTCACCCATTGATACGCTGCACTCTGAACGCCGCTGGGTGTGCCTCCCTCGGTTCCTGCCATATCCGCAAATGTAAGCTTTACTGAAACATTGGGATCCAGATACCATCCGCTTGTTCCATTGCGCGTTCCATTGACTGTACAGCCAACTGTTGGTGCTGTCACATCCATATCCGTCATTTCCACACGGTATTCTTCGCTGACATTTCCCGCATTATCCGTAAGCCTTACCACATAGCTTCCGTTTTTCTTTACGGTAAAGCTGTTTCCTGTGAAGGTTGTCCAGGTGCTCTCTCGCGGCATCCTGTACTCTCCGGTACGGATACCGCTGCCACCATATCCTGTAATATTTCCCTTCTTATCATAAACAGCCGTATGGTTATCTGTAACACCAATCAGTTCTATTGTTCCCGGCTTGTCACCGGCAGCTGTAAAAGATGCCAGTTTCGGTGCCTCATTGTCGATTCTGGTCACAAGCACCTCTGCTGCCGCAGAGTTCCCGAATTTATCCATTACCATAAATTCATAGACACCGTTTTTCGTCACAGTACAGCTTCCGACGGTCATATTCTCAGTCACTGTACCCTTCGGTGTGTAGACAAACGCAAGCGCTCCCGCACCTGTGCCGCTTCCCTGTGCCGCTTTCCATGTAAGTGTGGCATTTTTTGTCCACGAAGCCGGATTTCCCGTTACTGTAATGGAAGGAAGGGCTGCTGCAGTTGCCTTCTTTATCACATGATAAGGTCCTGACTTCACGGTTTCCGATACATTTCCAGCTCCGTCTGTCACCCTTACATGCAGGTACTTTTCAGTCTTTGACGTCTCTGCTGCGGTATATTGTGCCTGATAGCTGCCATCTGCAACCGCAGTCAGTATCTTCCATGTAGAAGGAGAAGGAGTCCCTGTCGTATTCGTCCATGCATACTCCACCTTTGCCACACCGCTGCCACCGGTATCCTCCGGAAGTACCGCAATGGTCAGCTCATTGTATACCCTGTCCGCTTCGGTGCTGCTGCCGCTGCGAAGCGTCACGGTCGGTTTTTTACTATCTATTTTTTTAACCTCAATGGTCTTGGATATCACATTCCCATAGGTATCCGTCAGCGTAACGGTATAGCTTCCATTTTCTGTGACATACAGATTAGCTGAGCCATTGGAGGATGTAATACTTTTCACTTCCTTCTTTGGTCCGTCAAAGGTAAGCGTTGTCCCTGTGCTCTGGGCACCCGCATACTGCACCACGATATATTTACCAGACTTCCACACATCGGCTGCGTCCGCTGATGCTGCCGTTCTGTCAGCCCTCACCGACACATCCGTGATTGCAGGATTCATAAAGGTAAAGGCCGGATACTGATGGGTCGATGCACCCGATGCTGCCGTGGCGAGCACATGCAGATACCAGGTCTGTGTCTGCCCCGCGGTTCCTCTGCTCTCTGTGAGCTGCGTACCGCTTGTGATGGTCTGCCAGCCATAGCCTGGCAGTGCAGCATCCTTCGTCCATACATACTGAAGGGAGTCTGCTCCTTTGGCTGTGATCGTTGCCTTATGACGAGGCAGACTGCCGCTGGTATCCGCCCTAACGGTCAGTACCGGTTTCGTGGCATCCACCTGGATATTGGTATTGCCGCCCGAAAAGGTCTGGCTCGTACCGGATAGATGGCACATATCCTTAATGCTGCCAATACTACTGATGCTGTTGACCTTCAGTGCGTCCGCACGATCTAAGCTGACATCAGAGGATACCTTCCCTGTAAAATAAAGCACATTCGTATCCGCACCACCGGCATAGGACAGGGTTCCCACATTCGTAGAGATCGTAAGGCTGCTGCTTAAGCTGCTATTCTGCCTGTCCACAATCTCGTCAAAAACCAGCGCTACGGTGATCGGATCTCCCGGAAGATAGGTGCCTCCTGCCATCGGTGCAACGCCAAGGAGAGCCGGCTCCTTCTCGTCATTGACCATCACAAAGCTTTGCAGGCCGTCCACGTACCATATATCACTATCCGCACCAGTCGCACCAAAATAGGCGTAGCAGGTCTGATCCACCCCAAGCTTCACCCAGGTTTTGCCATTGTAACCATGCGCCGTACCGGAGCTGTTTTTGGGATAGCCTGCTCCTTCCCCTCCTCTCGTTCTGGTGTCAGGAAAAGAATAGATGCCTGCTGCTTTTCCTTTCGGCTGCAGAAAATTACATGCCCAGAGCTGCCCCTTTACTCCTGCGACAGCTGTATCCTCTTTTCTATTCTCTGTATCATAATTTCTATCTTCTAATGGTTCGGTTCCCAGATAGGCGTGTTCATAGCCGTCAATCTCTTCATATGCCTTCAGCACATACCGGTAATACCACCCGCTGGCTGTGGACCTTAGATACTCCTGCTGCCGTATATCCGTATAGTAGCCGGAAAAAGAACTGCTGGTATTATAGTTTGTATCCTTTTTGCGGTTTGTAAGAAAGCTCACATTGTTTCTTTTTCCACCCTGTGAATCATCTGTATCCGCAATCCGTTTTCCCTTTGTTCCGGATGTCTCAGCGACATGTGTGATCGTTTTTTCTGTTGTATAAACCGACCGGTCCACAGTATAGCTGCTGTCTTTTGGCATTGTCCGCTGCATCGAGCGGCGTGTCTGGTCAATCGTTCCGCCGCCTCCCACGCGGTAGATCTCCAGCGAATAGGTTCTGTCGGCATTGGAATACTTTGTTCCCGCTTTACTCTGATAAGCATTTGTCACACCAAGCTCCGTCACCGTCACGGTCTTTGACGTTTCCCCTGCCTCAAAGTAGACAGCCCCCTGCTGATGAGTAAAATGTGTACCACCCACCGCCGAACCGTTTACCGTACGGTAATATACCATCTGCAATTTATCCGTTCCATTGCTTCTTGTGATCGTAAAGGTTGCTTTGCCACCACTGCCTGATACATTGCTCACGGAAAATGTACCGTACTTAGGAATTCCGAAGCCGAATTTTTCCGCTTCACTGTAATACACCTTCTCTTTGCCGTCAGCCGTAACCTTCGCATATGCCCGCGCATAGTATTCCACGCCGGCATTCAGACCTGTGGCTTTCACATTCAGATTTCTATTTTTTGTTGTAACGACTGAAGCAGTTGTTTTGCTGCCGTTATGAAAGTCCACCGTCGGAGCAGGCATAACGCCCCATACAAAGCCGGTTTCCTTAATTGTATCTCCACCGGTATGTGCCAGAACCGCTTTCAGATCGAAGCTGTCCTTGCTTCCTGCAACTTCGGTAAGCGCACCAAGCTTTAATTCCAATGGCTTTGCAGTCACCGTGATTACATAATTATTAATGGTCGTATTTCCTGCGGCATCGGATGCTGTTACTTTGATTGTCTTTTTCCCCGGAAGAGCTGCGATATCCTTCAGTATGGTGTAAGTCAAAGGCTTCTCTGCAAGCCTGTGGTTATCCGTCACAGAGAGTGCCTCACCAAACAGCTTCTCCACCGTCTCCTGCTGCTCATCCTCCACCACAGTGACCGGCGTATAGGTGAGCACCGGTGCCGTCTTGTCGATATTATCCACCCATACCGGATAAAGGAAGGACATATCACTGCCCTTTAACTTATAGCTTATCGTAAAGGTGTATTTTTTGTTTACTGTCGCTGTCTTCGTTGCTCCATCTGTAACCTTTACATCCGTGATTCCCAGCTTCAGCATATCCTCAGCCTTTACCGTTATCATCACGTCACGATTGGTGAGTATATCCGGCGACAGCGTATGGCTGACCTTCGGGCCAAGACCCACGCCCTGATTAAAATAAAAGCTGAAGCTGTCTGTTGCCTTGATTTCTTCTGTTTTCGGATCCTTAAGAATTCCGGTAATTTTATATACACCGCCAGGCGAGTTAAGGGGCATGCTTAAGGCAATCTGCTCCTGTGACTTAGCCTTTCCAAAGCAGGCATCCAGTGCATTTCCTGTCTCTGTCTGTGTCAGTGTATACTCTGTCGCATATTCTTTGTTTCCTTTCTGCCGGATTGTCACAAGAGACTGTACGGTAACCGTTTTACCTTTTGTGGATGTATCCTGAAGCTCCAGGGAAAATTTTTCAATGTTGGGATCTGCTGCACCACCGTCCAGCACAAGCTGCATCCAGTCTATTCTTACAATCCAGCTTCGCGGTGCCACCGTTACAGATATGACATTCTTTCCCTTTTTTAATTTTTCAAGGGGGATCTCCAATACAGTCGTATTCCACGTATTGTCCGTGCCAGACAGATAACCGATCGTCTCTTTATTATATTTTTTACCAGATTGATTTGTCTGATCCATCGGCAGATATATATCATCATTGAGATACACATAATCTGTCTCACCGTCATCCTCATCCACATCATAAGCCTTCACAGCCAGATAGGCACTCTGCGTAGGAAGCTCGTCCAGTGTAAAAGCCAGCTCGATGGGATGTTTTTTGTTTGAAAAACCCATGTTCTCATCAATGTCGCCATCTGCCTTCCCCGTATGGCTGTTGTTCTCGTTATCTGTCGTAACCATCAGGGTCTGTGGATGTGGTGTAAGAGCCGGAGCTTTGGCAGGTGCCCGCCGGGGCTGGTCTGTATCCCAGACAGCAGCAGGCATGGCATTCTCTTCCGGCGGCTCCACACCGTAGTCCTCCACCAGATCCTCCAGTGTCAGAAGCTCCGGCAGCTCATCCTCCTCCATCCGCTGCTGTATCATCTCCGGATAGTGATACGGACATTCCAGATCCATACAGTCCGTCTCCGTATCTCGTATATGCTCCAGCCCCTCCAGACGTTGGATAAGCTCCGCCAGACGCTCCTCCTCTTCCCCGGAAAGTGTTTCTTTATTCTCTGTATCATCTGTTTTATTTTCTGCAAGCCATGCGTCCAGCTTCTCCCTTGCTTCGGCAAGCTGCTCCGGATCTATCATATCCTTATTTTTCTCACCTGAGGAGAGATAGGTAAGGGGATCCGGCAGCTTCTCTAACAATGCAAGCAGTTCTGCAAACTCCTGTCCTCCTATGGCTGCAATTGTCACACTGATCTGCGGAAGGCTGACACCATCCGCTACCCTGTATTCTTCCGGAATAACCGGAATATAAACATAATGATTTCCCAATGCGGAAGAGTCAAAGCTGTCCGCTGTGTTGTTTTCCCATGTCACATGAATGGAAGTCTCCCGCATGCTTTTTACAGGGGGAATCGTTTCTACCGGTGCCGGTTGTTCTTCCTCCGCCGGTTTTTCCTCCTCCGCCGGTTCTTCTTCTGTCTCCTGTGTTACATCCCCGGTGGACTCCTCCACACTGTTTGTTTCCAACATTACAGTAAGGGTATCAGGAAATACGATTTCACTTTCCTGTGCACCGACCGGCAAAAGCTGCACTGCGACCGATTCATCCAGATCTCCAAAGCCCGTGATCACTTCCTGTGTTTTTATTTCTTCATTGGCAGTTGCAAACACGGAAAGATCAATGCTTGTAAATACCAGTGCTGCTGTCAGAACCAGTGCTGTGATACGCGCAGCTTTTTCTCCGGCCTTAAGCTTATGTATCTTCATAATGCTCACCTTCCCATTTTATCTTCTGAAAGCTTTTTCTGTCTTTTCAGCTAAAGTATATCGGAATTACTTTTTGTTATGGTCATCATTGCGGATTTGGCAGCTTTTTGTTCGGATTTGGTCACCCCCTGTTTCGTTGACTCATCCTGCCTTCTTTGCTACACTATAGGTGTAATCGCAAAACGATAAACCGGGAGGGGGATCATGCCTTGCAGATTGCTTTATGTGATGACGAAATAACGAACCATGAAAAGACCAGGGAGCTTATCAGACAATATAAACAGATACATTCTGACCGGACTCTTTCCTTATCTTCTTTTGCATCAGGAAAAGAACTTATAAACCATGTAGATGAACACGGTGGCTTTGACCTCTATATTCTGGACTGTATTATGCCGGAGATGAATGGTATTGAGCTTGGCGCTGCCCTGAGAATGCGTGATGATACGGGATTCCTGATCTACCTCACCACCTCTCCTGACTTTGCGCTGGATTCTTACCGGGTAGATGCCTTTGATTATCTGTTAAAGCCTGTCGAGAGCGAACTGTTTTTCCAAAGCCTTGACAAGGCTTACCGCTCCTTTTCACAGATCATGCAAAAGACCGTTGCCATCAAGACCACGGACAGTATCCGTATGATCCCCATCACAGACATACGGTATGCAGAGCGCATAGATAAACATATCGATTATCATCTGGCAGATAATACTGTGATACACAGCACCAGCTTCAACGGTTCTTTCCAAAATGCTGTATCTGAGCTGCTTTCGCACAAAAGAATGCTTCTGGTAGGTTCCTCCTTTGTCGTCAATTTATTCCATGTTACAGAGGTTACAAGATCAGACCTGCTGCTGACCGGAGATCTTCGTGTTCCGGTTCCCCGCCGTATGTACGAAACAGTCAAGAAGGAGTGGGCGGACTTTTGGCTGAATGGAGGCAGATACTATGCTTTTTGAGGATAATATTATTTTTTTGATCTTAAAAGTTATGATCACCTGCGCAGGTACCTTTGGCATGATGGGCTCCACCACGAAGTTCCGCTATGTGAAAGAGAAGCCCATACGTATCATGATTTTTGCTTCTTACTTCATTTATGTCATAATTTCATCCTACGCAATCATCTATTTTTTCAGCTACCAGCATTTACTGCGGGTATTTATCCTGACAATATCCTTTCCCGCCATCCTTCTGCTGCATAATATGTCTGACGAGCCATTTCCACGGCTTGTATTCATCCGTGCAACACACATACTTGTTTCTATATATATCGCAGCCACCATCACACTCATAAATACTGCGCTGCACGGAACGGAGCTCTCAGATATCCTGATGCGTCTGCTCGCCTATCTGCTTGTCATCCTGTTTGATTTTCATTTCATGCGCCGCATCTATCTGGATTTTATTACAGAGATCCGAAAAGGCTGGGGAATCCTTTCCCTGATTCCCTGTGCGCTGATCATCCTTGCCGTAGCACTTGCTTTTTATCCGGAGCATTATAGTAAACGCCCCACAAGTATCATACTGATCTATCTGCTCGGTGTTGTCATTGTCATTCTTTACACTGCGATCGGCGTATTTCTTTCTATGCAGTATCACAGGCAGGAAATCGATCAGAACAGGAAAATCCTTGAGCTGCAGGTACAAAATATACAAAGAAAGGCTGCCGACATGGAAAAACTTGCAAAGCAGACAAAAATCATCCGGCACGACACCCGTCACATACTTTCCACTATCGCATCCCTTGCTGAGAGCGGAGATATGCAGGCGATCCTTGACTTTACCGGTATCGCCGGACAGAAGCCTGATATGCCTGAAGCCTTCCATTACTGCACAGATGCCCTTTTGGATACAACACTTTATTCTTATCTTAAATCCGCAGAGGAATCCGGTATCCTGCTTCAAACCTCCGTCACTGTCCCGGATATTCTTCCGGTTGACTCTGCCGGACTTGCCATCTGCTTTGCTAATGCGCTTGGAAATGCCATAGAATGCTGTGAAAAGCTGCCAAAGGAGAAACGAAAAATTATTTTTAAATGCATTGGGAAACCCAGAATGATGTTTGAGATCGAAAATCCTCAGCCGGACAGGATAACCTTTGGCAGAAATGGTCTTCCTCTTTTACCGGAGGGCGGTATGGAAGCCCATATCCGTTCCATCGTGGCATTCTGTGAAAAATATGATGCCTTTTACACCTTTACGGCTGAAAACGGTTGGTTTAAGGTTATGGTCTCATTATGATAATGTTCAAAATGGAGGAATACTATGATTTTTGATGATAATGCGGCTTACCAGACCTACCGTATCTTTGTCGCCATATTTGGCACGCTCGGCATGGTCGTTGCCACTTCTCCGATGAAAAAAAACTATAAAAGGAACCTGCTGTTTTTAGGCGGATATGCCATTTATACAATTGTGTTCACCTTTTTTTCCATGCATTTTTGGGGATTTCTGTCTTTTCTCAGAAGCGTTATCCTTACTATTTCTCTGCCGGGTGTGATCATGATCTATATGACCGCAGACACCTCCGTCTCAAAGCATATCTTCAAATGCCTGTCGCAGCTCCTGCTCTCACTCTACCTTCTTATCAGTGTGACACTGCTCAACACGCTGTTTAAAGGCACGCTTCTGTCAAATGCAATACTTCTTCTGTCTGCCTATCTTGCTGCGATTGCCTTGGAATTTTTTGTTCTGAGAAGAGTTTTTCCGGATATAGCCGGGATCAATACCCAGGGCTTTGGAATTCTCGCATTGATCCCTATCGCCTTTTTTCTCTTTGTAATGACGCTTGCTCTCTATCCGGTTCATTACACACAAAACCCGGCTTTTCCACTTCTGTTCTACCTCTCAGGTGCTGTCATCGCCATCATTTATTATGCTGTTTTTCAATATCTGCGGACTCAGTATCAGTATCAGATAGATGAACAGAACCGTGAGATTTTGAAAATCCAGATACAGGGCATAAAAAAACATGTTGAAGATACGAAACGGAACGCCAAAGAAGTAAAGCTTATCTGGCAGGATACTCACAAGATGCTGTCCGGTATCGCTTCTCTTGCTAAAGAAGGAAATGCTAAGGCCATCCTTGAGCTTGTATCCGAATCAACTGAGCTGAACCGGCAGAGCACTCCCACCTATTACTGCAGTGATCCCATATTAAATGCTACCCTCACTGCTTATCTTGGGCAGGCCCTGGATTTGGGCATTACCATAGAGCACCATCTTGCGATTCCGGAAAACCTCCCTGTTGATTCCGCCGAGCTTTCCATCTGTTTTGCCAATGCTCTGGAAAATGCCACAAAAGCATGTGCAGAGCTTCCGGAGAATGAGAGAAAAATTATCATCCGCTGTATCTACAAGCCTGCCTTTATGTTTGAGATTGCAAACCCTTACAAAGGACAGATCACCCTGGGAAGAAACGGACTCCCCACCTCCACCAGAACAGGTCATGGAACTGGCACACGCTCCATCATAGCTTTCTGTGAAAAGCATAATGCTTTTTATGATTTTTCCACAGAGGGCGGCTGGTTTAAGCTCGTGATTACTCTGTAAGCTGTATCCCAGACGGCTTATGCAGACCTTTAATGCCTCCGACACGATGACAGATAATGTACTATGAAAATATGTCAATTCTGGATTCGTGGCTTCAGCGCAGCCAAACCTCCAGATTTCAAATACTTTTTTTCTTCCATCGAATTTCTTTGCTCCTCATCTTCATCGCACTTAGAATTTTATCCCTTTACATACGGTATCAGTGTAAACTGGAACCGGAATAATACATCATCAAATCGGTACTGCTCCAATACAACTGGTCCACAACTATTAGAACCAATGCAATTCATTGTGGGAATCCGAATCAACAATGCTCAGATGTTACTGGAAACAACAACTTATTCCGTCAATGAGATTTCTAAAATTGTTGGATATGATAACCAGCTTTATTTCAGCCGGCTTTTCCACAAGCTGAAAGGATATTCACCAAGAGAATACCGAAAGATTTATTTTCAATAGACATTGCCGATCTTCCATGATATTCTCTGTTTGTAACGCCCTCCAAAATTGGTGTTTCATAACCATGGCATCCATTTGTATGTTACCGGATCAGCTTCATCTCCTCGATCACCCAGTAATCCTCTTCCATATGGTACTCTGTTCCACAATACGGACAGTTCCGCTGACGCACTGCATCAAAGCTGGCTCCGCAGCTGTGACAGTTAACCGAAGTAACTGAAAAACCCGGCACCTCCCTGTGCGCGACATTCCTGCAGATTGTTACATCGATCAGGTCACCTGTCTTTTTGATCTTTCCCTGTTCTTCGCTGTAATTGATCCACCAGGTACGGATAGTCAGCTTGAGATCATCTCCCTGTCTTTTCACATTCCTAAGACACATGCCATTCGTATAGGTCATTTCCAGAATATTTTGAAAACGTGCATCCCGCTCTTTTCCCCGGTACGCTGTCAGGTTCTGCGGTTCTTTTGCAAACACCACCATACGGATCAGTGCAACCAGCTGTCCTTCAAATTTATCATAAGAGAAATTCGGATCATACTCTGTCATCATTCTCTTAATTTTGCTCTTGGATGAAAGAAAAGGAATCAATGGCAGATGCTTCATTCCATCTCTCTGAAACAGAGATGTCAGCATAAGAACCGCCGATGCCATCCATCCAAAGATTCCTCCTCCGATCAGTGCTGCCAGGTAAGCTGTAAACAGCGCTGCAGGCAGATTTCCATTGCTGGAAATCAGGGAACCCGGAATACAGATCAGCAGCACAATCCCCATAGACGCACCGATCACGATACGCTGCTGGGTAATATTTTTCGAAATAGAATCACTTCTGATAAAATATGTATTGATCACTCTCGGGAAAAGATCCTTTACCCGGAACTGGGTCTTACAATATGGGCACCCGCTACCAAGCTGCTCTACCGAACTGACACAGCCACAATTCGGACAGGTTACCATCAGATGTGCCATCTCCCGTTCATTTGGGGAATGCGCTATGATCTCATACATCACCTGCTCTACATTTCGCTGATACAGCACTTCCGTCCCTCTTATAAACTGCAGCTCCCTGCTGATATTTTCATAAGACATATCTGTCGTATACCATGCAGATTTTCTGGACACTGTCGCTGTTCCAAAGCTTTTTCCTCTGGCCGGATAAACCCGGTTACGCATATGGATCCTCTTTTCATCAAGACGCTCTTTCTGCAGCTTCAGATAATACAGGGTATCCCCGTCACAGCTTACCGGTTCCTCTTCCTTTTCGTACCAGTGGTTCAGCTGAAGTGCCATCCGGTCAAAAATCCCACGCCCCTTATCCCACGCTGGGACATATTCCCGGAAGTCCTTTACTTCCTTATAAAAACGTTTCAGGAAAGGAATCCCCAGTATACATAAGACCACCCCTGTGCCAAGCAGGAGCTGTCTGATCAGAAACGACCAGTCTGTTGTCGCACAGGATGCTAACAATGAACCTGTCATCAGCAGAGATGCTCCCTTTATCAGATTCGCAGTATCTGCCTGCCTGACTTCCTCCTTACGGCTCTTCATTGTCAAATCTCCTAAAAGTGACATATATCCCCTTTCCAATAGTCAATTCACCTTTTCCCTGAATCCGGGTTTTCCGCATCTGAATCTATGATATTTTCAAAAAGAATACTATGACTTCTTAAAATACTTCATCTGTTCTTCCAAAGCAGCAGATACCTTTTTAATCATTCCGGTATCTTCCGAAATTCTGTCAATAGATTCCGCTATACTTGACACATTCGCCGTTACTTCCTCATTGCTTGCAGCATTTTCTTCACTGATCGCACTGAGTTCAGTTATATTATTTATAATAGTCTGCTTCAATTCCTCCAGGTTCTTTGTTTTTTCTGCAATAGTTCCCGCAGTAGCGACATTAGCCTCAATAATCTGGCTCAGGGTATCAAAACCGGTCTTAGCACTTCCGATATCTGCCTGCTCCTTTTCTGCCAGCGTACGCATCCGTTCTGTCAGCTCTACAGATTTATTGGATTTCTCGAGAATGTCATCCACAATATTTTTAATTGCAGCCGCACCCTGGCTGCTCTGGTCTGCGAGCTGTTTGATCTCTGTAGCAACCACAGCGAAGCCTCTGCCTGCCTGCCCAGCTCTTGCAGCTTCAATGGACGCATTCAATGACAACAGATTCGTCTGTGAAGTAATATCGGAAATCAGTTCCACTGCTTTACTAATGGACGCAATAGCCTCATTTGTCGCCTTTACCTGTACTATCATCTCTTCAATAATAGCCGAAGATGTATGAGAGCTTGTCAGTACCAGATTCATGGATTCTGAAGCATTACGGTTTGCGTGATCCATTTTATCGGAGTTCTCATTCAATGTCACCGTCTCGGAATGGATTGCAGTCACATTGTTCCCCATTTCCATCATACTGGTATTAACAGACTGTACATTTTCTGCGAGTGATACAGCTGTTTTAGACAGCTCATCAATGGCCTGTCTGATCTGGTTTGCTCCCTTACTGCTTGCAGACGCCAGCACATTTAACGATTCCATATTGTTGTCCAGCTGCATTGCGTGCCCATCCACCTCTGTGACAATACTGTTCAATTTATCCTTTAGAGCTGCAGATGCCCGGATCAGAGTCGTCACTTCACGAATTACAGATTTTACTTCCAGATTGCCGGACAGATCTCCATTTGCTACACAGTCAATATATTCTGCTGTCGCCAATAATGGTTTCCGTATCTTGAACGACAGATAAACCAATATTGCAGTAAAAAGAACGATCATACATCCAGCGAGCAGAACCAGGCTTCTCAACATACCGGATATTGCATTTCGGACTGCGCTTTCCCGTTCTCCGGAGAAAGCCATTCCCAAAATCTCCCCATCGTCTGACCGAACCGGCATATAATAGACATAATACCTTTCTCCGTTAATTTTCACTCCGTCTGCCATATAATCATTACCGGCTTTAACGGTTTCCCATACCTTAGGATCTGCCTTGGTTCCTTCAATCCGTTTTCCATCTTCGTCCACAATGGAAGTAATAAACCTCTCATCCCCCATGAACAGTGTCTGTTCAATGTGCTCCTCCTGCAGGGAGTCTATGAACTGATAGCTTATGTCATCCTTTTCCAAAATATCCTCACGGATATCCCATGTAAAATACTGTTCCACCGATGTGGAACAAGCCTTCAGCCGCAGATAGGTACTGTCAATCAACTCATTTTTCATTTTAGCTGATGCATACACTGTCAGGGCAACAATCGCTGCAATCATCGGAATACAGCCGATCATAAGGATTACCTGCAAATACCCCATTTTCTTTTTCATTTTAATACCTCCCATATCATTTTCATTGCTCCAAAAGATATTAAAATTATATCATTGCCACGATGAAAAATCCATACAGGTGGTCAGTCACTTCAGGGTTATTTCATGAAGGCTTTCATGAATTATTCACAGACAAATCTAACGGATCTTCTCAGCATCCCACTCCATTACGGATCCGGTCGCTGCATCAATCGTGAATTCATATTCCGTTCCACCGTAGATGATCTTTCCTTCATATTCCGGACGTCCGTCATCGTAATCAAGCTTCCATTCGTAGATATCTTTGTCCGTTGCACCACTTACACGGTCAAGAGCTGTTTTCTTTGCATCTGCCTCACTGACCGTAACGTTATTGCTATTTGCTCCCACCGTTTTTTCTTCATATGCAGAGCTTATGATCTCTCCGGTGTCTGCCGCAATCTCATAATCATATTTTGCACCACCTGCATACCATTCAATATCATATACCTGCCGTCCGTCTTCATAGTCAAGCTTTGACTTGGTGATCGTTGCATCCGCCGCTTTCACTCCGGCATGCTTCAGTGCGATCTTCTGTGCTTCTGCTTCATCCACGGTTCCGATACCTGTTGCGTTCTGTGCCGGAGCAGGGGCTGAGGTCTGTTCCTTAGCAGGGGAAGCGGAGTCTGCCGCCTCCGTCTGTGTCCCGGAAGCCTGCGCATTCTGCTCCTGGCTGCTCATTTCCATGACAGCTCCTGTCTCTGCATTGATCGTGTAGGCGTAGGCATACTCTCCTGAAGTAAATTCCACCTTATAGCAGGCCACTCCCGCCACCTCACTTAAGGTCGTGGCTGAAATGTCTGCATCTGCCGCTTCAATATCCGCTGCTTTTAACGCCGCTTCCTGTGCCTCCTCCATAGGGATCATCTGTGTCTGCTCCTTCGTCTGCTCCTGGCTGCTTGGCTGCGGAATGCTGGCTGCCGCATTATCTCTGCATCCGGTCAGGGTCACTGCAAGTGCAAATGCCGCTCCGGTAAAAATCCATTTCTTTCTCATACTCTTTCTTATCCTCCATATCAGATTGGAATGCGTAAAGTGTAGCTGATATCCTGCCAGATTACAAGTGAAATTTTTGTGTGCAGGGGAAATTTATAAAAATTTAATAAATATAGTAACACTTGCAATACCGTAAATTGCACCGCCCATGCCTCTTTTTACGGATTCCCTGATTGTCTCCATTTTGTATAACAAAAGGCAGCCCACTATGGACTACCCTGATAAAAATAAAAAGCAGCAAATCATTTGCTATGTGTAGTGATATTCTATGGAATCAGTACTGTGTATTCATTTATAGAAGCGGATTCCTATCAAAATATATACCAAGATTACTGTTTCTCTCCAGTGAATGTCTTTCTTCTTTAATGTACCTCCAGGATCCCGGATGGCTCTTTGGCATGTCCTCTGCGGCAAGATTTTTTATGTAGGGTATAAACCTTTCCTCTTTTCCAATAAACATTTGTTGAAACTTATCAGCATACTTCTCCTTTTCTGCATCTGTCAGATTATTTTTATTATATAAAACATGATCCAAATTGCATGACATAAAATAGCACTCATAAGGGATATTTTCTATTTCCTTTTCTCCCAGCAGAAAATTCATTAATTCTTTTTTATGTATATTTCTGGCTTTTACTCTTTCCGGATATTTACAGGAAATTTCAGTTTCAGAATATACAAATTCTTCTGTATCTCCTTCCATGATATGGGATTCATCAATATACGTTCCATCTGTATCAAAGATTTGAATGATTTGAAAAACATTGCTTTTCTTTAATTTTGCATAGTCCATATATTTTTTCACAATTTTATAAATTTCTTCTTTTACTTTTTCTTTTGTTATGTTCTCATCTGACGTAATGTCGCCTCTTGTAAATTCAAATTGTATATCTCTGTGACGATATATTTTTTTGAAGATATTTTCTAACGCAGTTTTATCTGTTTTCCCTTCCACCACAAAAATAACAGCTTTATCCATCATCTGCATTACTCTCCTTTTACTCTATTCCTTTGGTGACGATTCATTAAGCAGCTGTAAAAGGTCTTCCGGCAGGTCGATCTCTTCGTCATCCTTTTCTATACTTCCTGCCCTTTTGAATGCATAATTCATATCCTGCAGTTCTCTGTTATCATATAGTCGTTCTTTTTGACCTCCCAGCACAATGGATCTGATATAAAAATCACGCTTATTATGGTTTTTTTCAATCCCCTTTAAAGAAATATAACGATTGCTCGGATTTATTGTAGAACAGATGATATTTTTCTTATCAAGTCTCTCTAATACTCTTAAGTTATGTGACGTAAAAATCAATTGACCCTTTGCACCATCCGCCAGTAAGCCAACCAATTCTCCTAATAAATACTCAAAGATTCCTGCATCTAATTCATCTACCACCAGGCAGATTCTTTCATCATTGTATAGGGAAATCAAATAATTTAGCAAAGAAATAATTCTTTTAATTCCCTCTGATTCATACTTCGTCAGAAATTTTTTGCCACCCCTGATGGAATAGACTTCGGCTTTGACCATTTTCTTTCCATCTTTACCTGTTTCCTCTTCTACTTTTTCCATTTTAATTTTCAAATCAGGGACAATCGCTGTCAAAGCAATATTAATTGCTTCCACACTTTTTCTTAAACGTTCATATAATTCTTCTGGGAACTCCCCTCTGCCATTCACAAAAAGTGGTAAGCATCCCTGCAATATTTCATTTTCTGTCTCTTCATGAATATTCACCGGAATAAATTCATTATCATAATTCGCTCCTAACTGATTTACTTTCACCACTTGGAACCGAAACGTTGCAAAACTATATAATGCTTCTATAATTTTTTGAAAAGTCTGCTCTTCCTCGTTGATTTTATCGGCATCCTGCGCAGACAATGCTTTCATAAACATCTCATTAAAATATATGGAAGTACTATTCTGTGCACAGACAATTGCCATACTTTGTATCGTTTTCAATGCCTTCGGAACTGGAACACCTACGTTTAATGATTTTATTTGTGCTGTCACATTTTCTATCACATTATCCATATTATAAAATGGATTATGAAATTCAAATATTCTCTCAGAATTCCAGCTTTTTCCTCTGCTCCAGTACCTGATTTCCTCTGATTCAATTTCGATTTTCTTTTCTTTTGTCAATTGTTTCAGACGTACTTTGTACTGTGCCCTGTATATCTTCTCATCACATTGAATATAAAAAAGTGCAGTCAAATTTACCGGGGTCTCACAGTCAAACATTCCCCCATACGTATCATAATCAATTTTTCTGCCACTTAAAACATGTTGCATAATGTCAAGGGCCTCTATTACTGCCGTTTTTCCCGAACCATTCTGCCCATAAATCCCATTGATATCTTCTCTTTCTATATTCCCCCGGTATTGCACATTAGCATAATTTACTAACCTTACATCTCCATAATTCACATTCTTGAAATTTTCTATCTGTATCTCAATAATTCTTACAATACTTTTTGAATTCATCGTCTACCTCCAATGCAAGATTTCAATTATAGCAATACATATTATATATTAATTCCGACAAAATGTCCAGTTTCACTTTTATTATATGCTGACCATATATTATTATTCACATTCTGCCAATTAACTCTAACTCCTCTACTGTAAATGGATTTTTCATTATCTACATCTCCCTGCTATTCTTTTTAACTTTATTCTGATCCTGCGGATCTCTGACTTGTTTTTCCGAAACTTCACATTGCTTTGTGCAAAGACGCTCTTTCAACGATGTACGTCCCTGCTGCAGCTTCTGCTTATCTTCTTTACGATTAAATTTTTCCACACCATTGTTAAGCACATTGTCAATCATGTTATAATTCTGCTCTTCCATTTCCTCGATCTTAGCAAGCGGCTTGTACTCTGCCAGTTTTGCAAGCAGCTCTTTGGCTCTCTGCTCACTGTTCTCATCGGTGCCTTCTTCTATGGAAGTCTGCAAAAAATTCTGCAAATGTCCGATGTTTCCATTGCGTATATCTTCTGCGATCCTTTGCACCTGCGCTTCCTGATCCGATACCGTATCCCCATACTCATAAGGATCCATGTCATAGGATAACCGATCAAGTTCTCCCGCAAGTGCCTGTATTTTCTGCTCTTTCGTTTCCCGGTCATTGACCTCTTTCTCCGGGAATGCCTCTACCAGCTTTTTAATAGCGTCCTGCACGCTCGGATGATCTCTCACATCCGGCATATAGTTGAGAAAATCTACATCAATCGTCTTTCCGGTAAGAAGATCCACCTGGTCATCCTCCAGGCAGTCGGTTCCCTCTACATGAAGATTCACTCCGATTGCCGGAACTCCATTTAACCGTGCCGGATCCAGTTTCCGGTAAATCCGGATAGCATCTTCAATGGTTGGAATATCCTCATAATATGCTCCGATGTCATGAAATTCTCCACATTCTGCCACAGTAAATGTGACCGTAAGATCTTCTGCTTTTTCTTCCAGTTCATGCAGAAATTGTGGCAGACCGGTAAATCCGAACGTATCCACAAAATGTGCGCTGTTTTCTCTGTTTTCATGCAGTACCACAATGTCACTGACAGAAAGAGAATGTGCCTTGTAGTCTGCCGGGTGATCAATATTGAACTTCGTATAGATGGCTCCCAGTGTTTCCCCCTGCGTCCTTCCCCGGAATTCAGACAATTCCCCCATATACACCTGTTCATAATTCTCCGGCACTATGGTATCAAAATTATACTTGGTGATCCCCATACGTTTCAGACTTTCCGTTCCTTCAAAGCGGAACTTATCCAGTTCAGGATTCTTCTTTAACTGGTAAATGCCATACTTATCCATACTTCCATGAAGTAACTGTGCAGCTTTTCGTGCATCAGAAGCTTCATGCTGTTCCTGTGATTTATTGATTTCTGTCTCCGAATCCTGCAATGCATCAATCTCTTTCTGCGCATCCATCATAGTAAGCTCCACATCCTTGTCTGTAAGTTCCTGTACTTTTTGTTTTTCTGTCTGATTATCTGTCATAGATTACCTCCATTTTTGCATGATAAAAGGCAGCCCACAATGGACTGCCTTGATAAAAGAAAAAGCAGCAAATCATTTACTGATCTACTGCCTGATTCTTTGGTATTTACTTGTTACTTATACCAATACCGATTTATTTTCTTTAATAATTTTTTCAATCTCTGCAATGCTTTTTTTCGTTGCAAGCGAAATTTGCTCTAAAGAAAACTTATTTTCATACATATTTATAATGATCTCAACCTTTGTATCATCTACAATTCCCTGACTCAGATTACACATAACGCTCACATCCTCTCTAAATTCACTGCTGATTGGGATATTATACTCATGTTCTATGATATCCAGTTTTCCCTGCTCTTTCAATTCGCTTGAGAGAAGTGCACCAATCAAACGATGCATTTCATATTTTTCCTTATGTTCTGGAATATCATTCGTAATTCCAACTAAACGATATTCAACAGATTCAAATGCGGAATACCTGTTTTATGTCATCATAATTCGTGTTTACAAAATCTCTCTTTTTTTGAAGAGACAAGCACCTTACACTATTAAAGCAGTCTTAGTAACTGCACCAGCTCATGTGACTCCTGTTCTTTTGAAGTGGTTTGTCTGGTATCAAACTGTGAAAATCTGTTATTATTATAGTATTTCAACAGTTTATCGTCATTATTTGTCTCAAGGAATACCACCATTCCTCCACCCATATACTGCATTTCTTCGATAACCGACCATGCCAGTTCCAGCATCTCTGCTCCGGTAATTCTATTGTTTCGACCTTCAGCAAAATTCTTGCCAAGCTGTGCGATCAAATATGCTGACATTGTATATGTCTGTGATTTTTCATCCAGCTCACTTATTCGCAGTAATTTTCTTTTTACTGTGTTGCTTACTGTTTCACCTCTCACGGTCAAAGGCTTCAATGCTATACTAAAATAGCCTATCAGTTCTCCCTCATCATTGGAAAAGACCAAATATGTAACGGACTGATTCTTTTTGGTAAACTCTATTGCATTTTTCTTCAAAAAATATTCAACATCCGGGTTCTTTGGACATGAAAAATCGGAGAGCATTCTGACAAGCGCAGGCTCTCCGACCTCTTCATCAGTTCCTAAAGCTAAATACTCACGAATGTTAATCATCGTATAATTATCTCTGACCGACATCCGCTTTCTTCCTCTTTTCCATGAATTTTCTCAACTCTGCTTCTCCTTTTATCTGTCTCGCAGATACTGGAGTGCGCACCGGGCGATTATTGGCAGAATTCTCTATCGCATCGACAAACATCTCTACCTGCTTCTGACCGGATATGATAAAATTCTTCGTGATACTAGAAGTTGCCATATAAACACCTCCTTTATTAGTATGGCTGTTCTTCTGCCTATTACTCAATGTAATTTGCATTCTTTTCTACCTTTATTCTATTATGGAAATATCCGCTTTGCAACACAAAAATTATGAAAATTATATTACTTCCTCCTTCCTCTTGTCTTATCCACTGCATCCCTTCCTGCAGGTGTCCCGGACACCCTTGCCTTCATTTCGGAGAGTCTCCCCTTTAATGAAGTCCGTTCCGCTGGTCGGTCTGCAAGTTTTCTTTCCGGTTCTTCTTCCTGCCCTCCTCGTCCATGCCAATCGCATCATTCCCCTTTTCATCCATATTCAAAAGAGCGTTCAGTGCTGTCAGACGATCCAACTTCTCACTAAGCTCCGCTTCCTGTGCAAATGGTTTATTTACCTCTGCTTTCGCAGTTTCAAGCTGATGTTCCACATTGGAAAGTTTCGTCTGTGCTTCCTCAAGCTGTGCCGGCATTGCTTCCAGTGCATTGTTGATACGGGTGATATTGCCGAGCGGATCAGCGTCGACTTCCATCGGATGGCTCATGGCACCTCTTTTAATTTTTCATAGTAGAATTTTTCATGTGCTTCGCTGATAAAAATAATGTTCTCTGCACCTAACGCTGTACTGTTCATGTTCTTTTCCTCCTTGATGTCAAACGGATATTCGCAATCCGCTTTGCTACTTGCTCATAACACTATCTGTTGCTGCCGCACCATATAGTGTTAAATAATTGACTATAACAGAAAAGGACGAACTCATCTTCTAAAATGAATTCGTCCTTTAAGGCACAGTTATTAGGTTGTTTCAATACATCTCATAGGTTATTCAGTATGATTGGGTATTTTTTTGATGTACTTTTGATGTACTAACCCTCATTTGATGTACTATTTCAGGAAGAAAAACCCTTTTATTCTTCTGCAAAAAGTTTCTGCTTCCGCTCAATCATCTCATCAATCTTTTCGATATAAAGCCCTACATCCTTGACATTATCGCACCGTTCGATCCTTCCGTCGGGGAATACACGCTTGGTGATGCTACCGGCACCTAATGCCACGATGGTCTGTTTCTCCTCCATGATCAGGATATTATAGATGCCAAACCTGCCTTCTCTTGCATATCCCACATTTTCAAAGTTGCCAGACATATTTTTCTGACGGTAGAGATAATAGGGAACCATCCCCATTTCCCTGGCTCCGTTTTCGGCAATCTTCATTGTCTCATCTGTATTGTGAAGTGCCTCGATCCCGTTTTCCTCAATCCACTGATTCAGCCGTGATGCCCGTTTGATGGCAAGAGAATGTACTGTCAGGGAATCCGGATTCAGCTTCTTCACCTCTTCTATAGTTCTCCTGACGTCCTCTTCATCCTCTCCCGGAAGTCCGAGGATCAGATCCATATTGATATTGGTAAAGCCCTTTTCCCTGGCAAGATAAAAGGCTTCCTTTACCTGTTCTACCGTATGCTGTCTGCCGATCAGTCTCAGGGTCTCCTCCTTCATGGTCTGTGGATTGACAGAGATCCTGGTCACGCCGTATTTTATTAATACCTCAAGCTTATCTGCCATAATACTGTCGGCTCTTCCGGCCTCCACAGTAAATTCCTTCACCTGTGAAAAATCCAATGTTTTCTTCAGGAAAGAAAGAAGTCTCTCCAGTTCCTCTGCTGACAGTGTAGTTGGTGTTCCGCCGCCAATATAAACTGTGTCCAGTACCTTGTCCTTATAGATCTCTGCCGTAAAGGTAATTTCCTTTTCCACTGCTTCCAGATATTCATTGACTCTCTTTTTCCAGGATACGATCGGGAAGGACGTAAAAGAACAATACAGGCATGTAGTCGGGCAGAAGGGGATCCCGATATACAGGCTGTAGCCGTCCTGATAGTGGATCGTGGAAAGAAGCTCCTTTTCCCTCTCTGCAATCTCCAGGGAAAGCCCTGCCTTTTCCTCACTGACCAGATAGGTATCCTTCATATAGGAGAGGATCTCTTCCTCATTCCTTCCTTCAAGCAGCATTGTCATGGGAATTTTCGTTGGCCGGATCCCAGTCAGCGTCCCCCAGGGAAGCTGCTTTCCCGTATATTCGGAGAGTGCGACATAGATCAGCTTCTTTAAACGGTTCTTTACCTCTGTTCTGTCAGGTGCATCTGAAATCACTACCTTTTTTGCATGAAAAGAAGAGGAACCTCCTCCTGCCTGGATCAGCACCAGGACGATCTCCTCTTCCCCGATCTGCAGGGAAAGATCCGGGTACCCATCGGATGAACTTCCGGGTTCCCCTTCTCCCTCTGCATGGACTCTGACCTCACACTCCGGATAAAAAGCCTTTACCAGTGAGTGGATATCATATTCAAAGCCCACCTTATTTAATGTTATTTCGATTACATTCTGTTCCATAGGTTCTGTTATCATCTTCCCTTTTTATTCTACCGTTACTACCTTAGCCAGGTTTCTCGGCTTATCTACATCAAGTCCCTTATCCAGGGAAACATAATATGCAATGAGCTGCAGCACGATGGATACAGGCATTACCATAAACTCATCCTTCATCACAGGCAGCCGGAAAATACGGCTCCAGATCTTCTCCTGTTCCAGTTCTTCCTGTCCCTTGATCAGAAGAATCACCCTGGCTCCTCTTGACTGTACTTCCTTGATATTGGACAGCTCCTTGCTCTTTAATTTATCCTGCGTCACTACCGCGATCACAGGTGTTTCCTCCGTGATCAGAGCGATGGTTCCATGCTTCAGCTCCCCGGACGCATAAGCTTCCGAATGGATATAGGAAATCTCCTTCAGCTTCAGGGATCCTTCCAGTAAAATGGAGTAGTCAAGACCGCGTCCAATCATGAACACATCCCTTGCATTCAACATGGTATCTGCGATATGATGGATTTCTTCCTTGCTTTTCAGTACCTCTTCCATAACTGCAGGTACTCTCTGAAGCTCCTCCATGTATTCCTTCATCTGCTCATCACTCCAGAGCTTTCTGGCTATAGCCATTCTTGCAGTCAGAAGGTACAGCACGGCAAGCTGGGTCGTATAGGCCTTGGTGCTTGCCACTGCGATCTCCGGACCTGCATTGGTATAGATCACATATTCACTGGCTCTTGCAATGGATGCACCCTTTACATTAACAATGGAAATACTGGGTGATCCACACTTTCTGGCAAACTTCAATGCTTCCAGCGTGTCAATCGTCTCTCCTGACTGGGAAATAGCGATCACCAGCGTTGTTTCATCCACAATAGGATCATTATACATAAACTCGGAAGCCATGACTACATCCACATGAATACCGATCAGTGACTGGATCAGGCTCTTTCCTACCAGTCCCGCATGCATGGCTGTTCCGCATGCGATCACACAGATCCTTCTGCAGGATGCAAGCATCTCATCCGGGATTCCCTCTGCTGTAAAATCCGGTTTTCCATCTTTGATTCTTGGCTTCACTGTTTCACCAATCACCCTTGGCTGCTCCATGATCTCCTTTTCCATATAAAAAGGATAACCACCCTTATCGCTGCGGCTGATATCCCAGTCCACTGTCAGCCAGTCGATCCTTGCCTTATCGCCAGAAAGATCATACATCTCAATTCCATCCCCGGAAAGGCACACCACATGAAACTCAGGTACAACAAAATACTGTGTTGTAAAAGGCACTATCGCTGCCACATCGGAGGACAGTATCGCACCATCCTCTGTATTGGCTGCTACGATCGGACTTACATTCCTGACCGCAAAGATCTTACCGGGAATATCATCAAACATGATCGACAGCGCAAAGGTTCCCTTCAGCTTCAGCACCGTCTTCCTGATTGCTGCATAAGGATCTCCTGTATAAAAATGGGAAAGCACAGCCGCCACCACCTCGCTGTCTGTCTGAGAGGTCAGTTTTCCGTCCAGCTCATACCTCTCGATCAGCTGTCTGTAGTTCTCTATAATCCCATTATGGGTAATCGTCACATCTTTAAAATGATGGGGATGGGCATTTTCATCACTCACACCCCCATGGGTTGCCCATCTTGTATGGCCGATTCCGCAGTGACCTGTGACATCATTTTTTGCACAGAGTTCCCTGAGGTCATGCACTCTGCCCGCCTTCTTAAAGATTCTTACCGGACCCCCTTTCTCCGGGAACAGCGCAATCCCTGCACTGTCATAGCCTCTGTACTCCAGAAGCTCCAGCGCATCCAGCATGATCTCACTGGCCTCTCTTTTTCCTGTATATCCAATAATCCCACACATATATCATCTTCCTCATCTTTCTCTATTTTTCCGGCCTCTCTTCATTATATTCAAAAGCTCACCCTTATAGCCGGTTATCTGTTCTGATTTAAGATCCACAGTCACTTACAACTGCATTCCTCATTTTCTTCGTTGTATCGTATTTGTTTTGCAGTTACCCGCATATTTGCCGATACATCACGCAGCGAAGAGCTACGGAAGGGCACCCGCCGAATTTTCGATAACCCTTCTCCTCGTCGTCCCGTTTCCGGGCACTGGCGCTAAATGAGGAAGATGATAACAGTATCCTATTCATTTTTCAAGGAACAGACCTTCATCAAAAATGTCCGGGCAAAACGCTTACAAGCCTTTTGGCCGGACATTTCCTACATATTATACACAACTTACCATATCTTGTAAAGCCACCTACTCGTAGACAGCATACTCTCCATACTCTTCCCAGATATTACAGATCCATGTTTTTCCCTGGTTAAAGATGATCTCCTGATCATTTTCGTCATAGAATTTCGCAGGAGTAGCATCTCCGTCATATCTCTTCCAGGTGCCCTTAATCACCTTTCCACCTGTAAATACGATGGCATCACCTTCTCCATGCACTCCAAAAGCAAGATAGTCATGATCATCCCTGACCTCGCCATGGCAGTACTGGAACACCACATTGGACACTGCAAACTGGCTTCCATCGATCTCATCCACCTGCTTTTTTCCATCCTGATAACGATAATACAACCCATCGTCTTCATGATATTCGAAATAAGGATTATAGGCTCCATAACCACCTTTGTTTCCTTCTGTACCGCCGGGCATGATCTTCACTGCTGTTTCTGCATCTTCATAGCCGGTCTCTGCCTTTACCCCATCTGCTGCAAAGGTAAAGGGCGGTACATAAGCATCATCATACTCCCACGTATAGCCCAGTCTGTCTGCTGCCTTCTTCATGCCATCAATAAACAGATAGCCGGTAAATTCTGTTGCATATCCAGGTCTTGAAACTCTGTCATAGGCCTCTGGTGCCGGATTATAAATACCTTCCACCGGTGCACTGATATTCTGTACAGTATCCCTGTTGATCAGCTCTTCCACATAAGGTCTTGCCAGTCCCCAGTTACAGTAGATTGCCTCGTAACCCATAGCCACATAAACGAAATAGTCACGGCTGCTGCGGATGGGTCCGATCCTGTCAAGGTCATCAAAATCCTCAAACACAGCCATCAGTCTGGTAATTCTTCCTTCTACAGGTGCTTCATAGACGATACTGGCTTTGGAAATACCGTACTGCGGCATTGCCGGTGAATTATTCGGAATCATGACTGCGATCGGCCTTCTGTTTGCAACAGCCTCATCCTTCCATTCGCCGGTAAGATAGCTCTGCATCTTTCCATCTTTTATTTCCCTCTCTACAGGGATCACCCCTGCACCAGCTTCTTCCTCTGGCGTCTCCACCTCTTCTGTCGTTTCTTCTGCTGCCGGTGTTTCTATAGGTGTTACCGCCAGATTCTGTTTTTCTTCCTTCTTACTGCCGCATCCTGCCAGCAGCCCTGCTGTCATAGCCGCAGCAAGCAGTGTGATGATCACTCTCTTTTTCATGGATCCTTCCTTTCTTTCGCCTATACAAAGGCATTATTTTCTTTTTCGTAACCAATTGTTGTCATCATGCCATGTCCCGGATATACTCTGGTTTCATCCGGCAGGGTAAACAGCTTCTCCTTCACAGATCTGACCAGTGCACTCATGCTGCCGGTCGGGAAATCTGTTCTTCCCACGGATTCCTGAAACAGGGTATCTCCACTGATCAGGATCTGATCTTCTTCAAAATAATAACAGCAACTGCCACCGGTATGTCCCGGTGTGGCAATAACCCTTCCCCGGATTCCTGCGAACTCAAATTCCTCTCCATCCCGGAACAGATGATCCGGTGTAATGCCGCAGCTTCTTCCTACTGCTGCAGAAACATTTAAGGCCGGATCCTGGCAAAGCTTTTCTTCTCCTTCGTAAGCATATACCTCCGCGCCTGATCTTTCCCTCAGCTCTTCCACTCCCCAGATATGGTCAAAATGACCATGGGTCAGGAGGATCGCTTTAATCTGAAATTCTTTTTCCTGCAATGTCTCATAAAGGAAGCTCCCCTTATCTGCCGGGTCAAAAAATATGACTTCTCTGCTGTCCTCCCTGTGTATATAGTAACAGTTGGTCTGACAGACACCAAGTGTCAGACACTCTACCTTCAGATTTCCCATACTTTTCCTTTCTTTCTATGATTTTAACCGGTAGTTCTCTCAATATCAATAACGCTGTCAATGCTGCGGATCTTGTCCGTGATCCGGATCAGTTCCTCTCTTCCGCTGATCTCAAAGGAAATCAGCATGGTGGCAAGTCCCTGTTTGCTTGTCCTTGTATTGACAGAAAGAATATCAATATTTTTCTCGGTCAGGGCACGGCTGATATCTGCCAGCAGGCCATTTCTGTTATTGGCATAAATCTTGATCTCTGCCAGATATTTTCCTGTTTCCTTATCCGGCGTATCCTCCCACTCGGCATCGATCAGTCTCTCTCTTTCAATCTCCGGCAGATTCAGGATATTGATACAATCTGTTCTGTGGATGGAAATGCCTCTTCCTCTGGTAACAAAACCGATGATCTCATCTCCGGGTACCGGTGAACAGCACTTAGAAAACCGTACTGCCAGATCATGGATTCCTTTGACAATGATCCCATTGCCGGAACGCATTTTAGCCGACTCATTCTGGGCGTTCTGACTATTCTCCTTGATCTGCTCAATCACCTGCTCATTGGTCAGTACTGTCTTATGGTCATTCTCATAGAATTCCATCATCTTATTGATGATCTGGCCTTCCTTCAGACCACCATGACCGATAGCCGCCAGTACGGCATCCCAGTCCCGGAAGCCGTATTTGCGCATGATAGCTTCCATATAATCCGGCTTAAGCAGATTCTGGATATTGATGCCTCTTGCCCTGCAATAGGTATTCAGAAGCTCCTTGCCCTTTACGATATTTTCTTCCTTAAATTCATTTTTAAACCACTGATTGATCTTACTCTTGGCCTGAGTGCTCTTTACGACATTCAGCCAGTCACGGCTCGGTCCCTTGGAATTCTGGGATGTTAAAATTTCGATCCGGTCACCGTTCTGGATCTCATAATCAATAGTCACCAGCTTACCGTTTACCCTGGCTCCTATCATCTTATTCCCGACCGCACTGTGGATACTGTAGGCAAAATCGATCGGTGTGGAGCCAGCTGGCAGGTTCTTTACTTCTCCTGTAGGTGTAAAGCAGTAAACACTGTCTGAAAACAAGTCCAGATCACTCTTTAAGAGGTTCATGAATTCCTTATTATCAGACATATCCCGCTGCCATTCCAGGATCTGACGCAGCCAGGTCAGCTTCTCTTCCTCGGAAACATCTGCCTTTTTACCATCAGATGCTTCCTTATATTTCCAATGGGCAGCAATACCATATTCTGCTGCCTTGTGCATTTCAAAGGTACGGATCTGTATTTCGAAAGGCTGTCCATTGGAACCGATCAGTGTGGTATGCAATGACTGATACATATTTTCCTTTGGCATGGCAATATAATCCTTAAAACGTCCTGGAATGGGTTTATACATCTCATGGATCACACCAAGCGCCGCATAGCAGTCCTTTACCGTATCTACAATGATCCTGACAGCAAACAGATCATAGATCTGGTCAATTGTCTTGTTCTGATTCTTCATTTTTTTGTAGATACTGAAAAAGTGCTTGACTCTTCCATCAATCTGCGCCTTAATTCCAGCATTCTTTATATGCTCACTGACTTCGTCAACAATGCTTTGGATATATTTCTCCCGGACACTCTTTCTGACTGCGATCTTGTCTACCAGGTCATAATATGCCTCCGGCTCCAGATATTTCAGAGAAAGGTCATCCAGCTCTACCTTTATTTTGGAAATACCGAGTCTCTGTGCAATGGGTGCGTAAATTTCCAGCGTTTCTCTGGCAATCCTCTGCTGGCTCTCCGGCTTCTGATACTGAAGTGTCCGCATATTGTGAAGACGGTCTGCCAGCTTGATCAGGATCACACGGATATCCTTGGCCATGGCAAGAAACATCTTCCGGAGGTTCTCTGCCTGCATCTCCAGACGATCCGGTTTGTCTCCGTCCCGCATGAACTGCAGCTTCTGCAGCTTGGTCACACCATCTACAAGAAGTGCCACCTCATCTCCGAACTGCTCCCGGATCTCATCCTCTGTCATAACAGTGTCTTCTACCACATCATGTAAAAGACCGGCCGCAATGGTTTCCTTGTCCATCTCGAGATCCGCCAGTATGATTGCCACATACAGGGGATGAATGATATAAGGCTCACCGGACTTTCTGAGCTGATCCTTATGTGCCTCGGAAGCTACCTTATACGCCTTTTCGATCAGTGAAATATCATCCGAAGGGTGATATTTTTTTACACGGAGGATCAGATCCTCATAAAGCTGCTCCGGGCTTTGATATTGTATGGACTCTATTCTGCCGTCATCCAGCACAAGTTCCTTTTTCTCTGACATACACGCACACCTCTGTCGCTCTGTGTTCCCTTTTAGCATATTCTTAATTATTATATATTTTTTCTGTTCTGACGTCAATTGCCCGATAGACAGGAGGAACGTAAAAAAGCGGATCATCCATTTGGACAATCCGCTCTTTGTAAACTCGCAAATCCGTGCTGACGCACTTGTTACATCATTCCGCCCATTCCGGCTCCGCCTGCAGGCATTGCAGGAGTTTCTTCCTTAATGTTCGCAACAACTGATTCTGTTGTCAGTAAGGTAGATGCTACGCTGTTTGCATTCTGCAGTGCGCTTCTTGTAACCTTGGCAGGATCAAGAATACCAGCACTTACCATATCTACATACTCTTCCTTCAGAGCATCAAATCCAACACCAACCTCGGACTCTCTTACCTTGTTGATAATAACGCTTCCTTCCAGACCGGCATTTGCTGCGATGTGGAACAGAGGAGCTTCCAGTGCCTTCAAAACGATCTGTGCACCTGTCTTCTCATCACCCTCCAATGTATCAGCCAGTTTTGCAACTTCCTTGGATGCGTGGATATAAGCAGAACCACCACCACAGATGATACCTTCTTCTACAGCTGCTCTTGTTGCTGCCAGTGCATCCTCAAGACGAAGCTTAGCTTCCTTCATTTCTGTTTCAGTAGCAGCACCTACACGGATAACAGCTACGCCGCCTGCCAGCTTGGCAAGTCTTTCCTGTAATTTCTCTCTGTCGAAATCAGATGTGGTCTCTTCGATCTGACCCTTGATCTGATTGATTCTTGCTGCGATTGCTTCCTTATCGCCTTCACCGTCAACGATAACAGTATTCTCTTTCTGAACCTTAACAGATTTTGCACGGCCAAGCTGATCCATCGTAGTATCCTTCAGTTCAAGACCAAGCTCGGAGCTGATTACCTGACCACCTGTAAGGATTGCGATATCCTCCAGCATAGCTTTTCTTCTGTCGCCATATCCGGGAGCCTTGACAGCTACTACATTGAAAGTACCACGCAGCTTGTTGACGATCAGAGTTGTCAATGCTTCACCCTCTACGTCCTCAGCAATGATCAGCAGCTTTGCACCTGACTGAACGATCTGCTCCAGTAAAGGAAGGATCTCCTGAATATTGGAAATCTTCTTATCTGTGATCAGGATGTAAGGATTGTCAAGAACTGCTTCCATCTTATCCATATCTGTTGCCATATATGCGGAAATATATCCTCTGTCGAACTGCATACCTTCTACAAGGTCGAGCTCTGTCTGCATGGTCTTGCTTTCCTCGATTGTGATAACACCATCTCCGGAAACCTTTTCCATAGCATCTGCTACGAGCTGTCCTACTGTCTCATCACCAGCAGAAATAGCTGCTACTCTTGCGATATGCTCTTTTCCGTTTACCTTGGAGCTCATCTTCCTGATTGCCTCTACAGCAGTCTCAGTGGCCTTCTTCATACCTTTTCTTAAGATGATCGGGTTAGCGCCTGCTGCCAGGTTCTTCATTCCGGCGTTTACCATAGCCTGTGCCAGAACAGTTGCTGTTGTAGTACCATCACCTGCTACGTCATTGGTCTTGGTTGCTACTTCCTTAACAAGCTGTGCACCCATGTTCTCGAATGCATCTTCCAGCTCGATTTCCTTTGCAATGGTAACACCATCATTGGTAATTAACGGAGCACCAAAGGACTTGTCAAGAACAACGTTTCTTCCTTTCGGTCCAAGGGTTACTCTTACTGTATCTGCTAACTGATTTACGCCTGCTTCCAGAGCGGCACGTGCTTCTGCACCATATTTGATTTCCTTTGCCATAATATATCGGCCTCCTTTAACTTTTTCTTTTTTCAATAAGATTACTGGATCACTGCAAGAATATCATTCTGCTTTACGATGATATATTCATCCTCATCAAGCTTTACTTCTGTTCCTGCATATTTGGAATAGATAACCTGATCTCCAACCTTAACTTCCATCTTAACTTCCTTGCCTTCAACTACTCCGCCAGGACCTACGGCAATAACCTCAGCCTGCTGTGGCTTCTCCTTGCTCTGTCCTGGTAAAACGATACCGGATTTGGTAGTTTCTTCTGCCACTAACTGCTTTAAAACAACTCTGTCTCCTAAAGGTACTAATTTCATATGAACTGCCTCCTTAAATTATGTTAACTTAATCATTTTCTTTGTTCTGTTAGCACTCATTTAATTTGAGTGCTAATCACTAAAACCTATATTAATTTTATATGCCTCTGTTTGCAAGCAGTATTACAGTTCGTTTTTAACATCTTTTCTCTTATTATCTCGTTTTTTCTCTTTTTTTCTTTCATTTTCTTATTTTCGTGTCACAGAAATGATTTAATAAATAGTTTATAATTTCCTCTGTCTGAATGCTGTATTCCCCATGCTTAAGCTGCAAAGTGCATCATACTGTCCGTACATTTTCTGTACCTCATTCTCCAGAATATAATAATGCCTGACGTAGGGAATGAGCAGGATCAGCAGGGCAATCTGTCCGTAGGATGCTACCTTTCCTGCCGGAATTTCCTCTACTGCAGAAAGAATCTCATAGATCAGATCTTCATTTAAAGTTGTCATATCCCTCTCCTATCCGCTTCTGTTTTCCTGTATGTATAACAACAGAAAAACGGTATGGCCCCTGCCATACCGTATCCCATATCCTTTCAGAAATGCTTATCTGATATCCGCTTTACTTAGCCTGCTTCAGCCCTTTTCTGAGGCGTTCCTGATATCCCCTCGCATTCTTCACTTCAAATTTGTTATTGAACATTTCGTACTCTGCATCAGAAAGTCTGTCTTCCAGCTTTTCTTCAATATTTGTCTTGATCACATACCCGATCGCTACTGAAGGTGCCAGGATCCTGTCCTCATAGGTATCACAGGCTCTCTGCACTGCTTCCATATATGATTCGGCCTCTTCCTCGGTTGCCATGGGGATAAGTACCCCGAAAGCATCTCCGTCAATCCTTCCGATTATGTAATCCGGACCTGCCTGATTCTTCAGGATCGCCGCCACAGTCTGGATCAGTCTGTCACTTTCCTCATCTCCAAAGTGGTCATTGACAAATTTCCAGTCATTGATGTTCACATTCAGCACGGCGATCGGTACTGCCTCCGACCGGTCAATTGCTTCCATTCTGGTGAGAAAATAATTTCTGTGGTAAACACCTGTCAGCGGATCATCCGTTTCATTCTGGCTGATCTGGCGGCGTCTTTCCTTCAGAAGCCGCTCAAGCTCCTCAAGATAAATACTGGTCTCCCTGCGTTTGTAGGCCTCCTCGCCAAGCTCCTCCAGAAGAGCAACGGTTCTGTCTATCATATCAGAAATCTGTCCACTGTTTTCTGCAGACACGATTTCTTTAATATAAAGATGTCCGATCGTACGGTCCTGTACCCTGATCTTCCGCCCGGGATCATTGACAACATCCGGATAAAACCCCAAAAAGCTGTCCCCGATCACGATCTCCTTTTCTCCGTGTCTTGCCGTCAGAAGGATATTGATCTCCAGCACATCTGCAAGACTCTGCAGATACTCCCTGACGGTATCCATATCGTATAAATGGGAAAATGAATAATTCTTGATATTCTCCCTGATCCTTCTGTCATAAGGTATTGAATGATATCCCATAAGCTGTTCTCTCCCGTAAATCTAATCCCTTTCGTCAAGTATACCGTTTTTGAGATATTTTATCAAGCAATTCTCCAATGAATTTTATGTCCTGCTGACTGATATATCCTACCTTATGATAGGAAAAAGCATTCTCACCCTGACGCACCTCATAACCTCTGTACATCACATCATAAAAACCATAAAAAACAGCCGCTGTGTCTGTAAGGATCTCATTTTCCCAGCTGTCCTTCCTCTTGACCCCACGATAATACAACTTCAGGTGCGTGGCCTCGTGAGCCAGTACAGCAACAAGTGTATCCACCTGATAGGTCTTCTGGATCTCCAGCCTGATCGTGGTAAAGGCAAGATCTGTTTCGATCTCACCTGCCCGGTCTGTCACCGGTGTATGCTGGATCACCAGCTTAATATAGCTGCCGTCCATGCCAAGATGCTCACAGATATCACACAAAAGCTCCTTCAATGCTTCTTCATCTTCTCTATCCTGCTGTAGGCTTTGGATCAGCTCCTTTGGCGGTGTATAGGGTGCAAACGGCTCCTTTTCCTTCTTCACAAGCTGATCCACACAGCTTTCCAAAAGCTCATGGGGCACCTGCTTAAAAGCCGCCTTCGGAACCGGTGCCTGCTTCATGATAAAGCGTTTGACCACAAAATAAATAAAGCCAAATATTGTCAGTACCCGACAGATATTGCTGAATGTCAGATACGGAAGTAACTCATTCAGTCTGTTCACTCCTACTTTCCTCTTTTCCTGCGGCTGTCATAAGTTACATTTTCAGAAAGATTACAATACTCCCCGGTTCTTGTATAGGAATCCGTCAGATGACTGGTATGGAGCATTCTGCCAAGAGCTTCATCCTCCCATGGCTTCCATTCCTTATCCTTCTTTTCCTTTCCATCCTCTGAATGCCCCGGCATGCCGCCCTCTCCAGCCATTTTCCCATCGGCAGGACTGTCTGGCATTTCTTTCTGCCTGCCAAGTATCTTCTGGATCTTCTGTGGGAATTCCCGGACCGGCTCTGTTATATGCTCTTTCACAAAATTCTGGAATGCCGCTTTTATATTCTGGAAAGCAGCCATAAGATGGAGAGACTGCCCTCCTGTCTCCGCTGTCTGTCCCTCATCTCCAAGAGAATTCCAGAACTCCTTAAGGATCCCTGTGCGGGTATTTTCCCCGGGAGTTTCCTTTTTAACCGTATGAGTGATCTGACAGGTATCCCCGTCCCTTGAATATGTGGATTCCCTCTTCCGGTAAACTGTGTTTTCTGTATTGGCTCCGTCCGGCTTGGTTCTGTCTGCCTGGCTGTCATTTTCCTTTGCTGCTTCCTTATTTTTATAAAGATAGTTATCCTGATAACCCTTTCCGGAAAACCCGGTATAATCATTACGGATCCTCATAAGACCACCTCCCGTCATGTACCTCTTTTCTGCCTTTTCTACTTGAATATTAGCACAGAAATCATGTCCCTGTCACCTGAAACATGACTGCTTTCCCTCGTCTTCTCTTTGTAATCTTTGCAATATCTTAACACCTGAAAATTGCCAGTGCCCTGTAATCGGAGTATAATATTCTTATGGGAAAATTACTGATGATGAAAAGCAGAAAACTATTAAAAAATATTCTGATCACACTGGGACTGACGGCACTGGCCACAAGCATTGCTTTCTGGTTCTTTCACCATGTACCCGAAAATCCAGCCAATATTGCCCTTGTTTACATCACGGCTCTGGTTCTGATAGCACGCTTTACAGATGGTTATCTCTACGGTGTACTGGCATCCCTTGCCGGGGTTATCTTTGTAAACTATCTGTTCACCTATCCTTATTTTGAGCTGAACTTTACACTGACCGGTTATCCCGTTACCTTTTTATTCATGCTGATCATTTCCATAACGATCAGTGCCATGACGTCCCAGATCAAAGATCAGAGCCGGATTCTTGTGGAACGCGAAAAGCTGCTTATGGATGCTGAAAAGGAAAAAATGCGGGCCAATCTGCTGCGAAGCGTATCCCATGATCTGCGCACACCTCTTACCGGCATTATCGGAAACAGCTCCACCTACATAGAAAACTATGATACCCTTTCTGAAGAAGAAAAGCTGAAGCTAGTAAGCCACATCAATGATGACTCCAACTGGCTCCTTAATATGGTAGAAAACCTCCTGTCCGTTACCAGGATCGATGAACGCTCCATGAAGATCGCTACTTCCCTGGAATCGGTAGAGGAGGTCTGTGCGGAGGCGATCCGCAGGCTGAAAAAGCGACTGCCCTCTGCTGATATCCATGTCAGCGTCCCGGAGGAATATCTGCTGATCCCCATGGATGCCATGCTGATCGAGCAGGTCATCATCAATCTTCTTGAAAATGCAGTTGTCCACTCAAAAAGCACTCTGCCCATAGAACTGACCGTCACAGATGACGGTTCCCTTGTTACCTTTCGTGTCAGGGATTATGGTATTGGTATTCCACCAGAACGTCTGGACACTATTTTTAACGGTTCACCCTATACCCCTGAAAATCAGGGAGATACCTACCGTGGTATGGGAATCGGTCTTTCCATCTGCAAGACGATCATAACTGCCCACAGCGGCACAATCGGTGTATGCAACAATGAAAACGGCTGCACCTTTACCTTTACCCTTCCCAAGGAAAGAACAGAAAACGAGTAAAGAATTTTATGAGAAAGGATTTTTCAAAATGACACTGAAATCATCAATTCTTCTGATTGAAGATGAAGAGAATATCCGTTCCTTTATTGCCACTACACTAAAAAATCAGGGATATAAGATCACTACTGCTTCTACCGGCAGGGAAGGACTGCATCTGTCCGCCTCCCTCTGTCCTGATATTATCCTGTTAGATCTCGGGCTCCCGGATCTTGACGGCATGGATGTGATAAAACAGCTCCGCGACTGGGGATCCACTCCTATCATCGTGATCTCTGCCAGAAGCCATGAGCAGGAAAAGGCCAAAGCTCTTGACCTTGGTGCTGATGACTATATCACCAAGCCCTTTGGCACAGTCGAGCTCCTTGCCAGGATCCGCACCTCCCTGCGTCACAGCAGCCAGTCTGGCTCTGACAGCACAATCCATACACCTGTTTACCATCATGGAAACCTGACTCTCGACTTTGAAAAGCACCTTGTCACCCTGAACGGGGAAATGGTACACCTGACCCAGATTGAATTCAAGCTGCTCGGACTCCTTGCCATGAACAGCGGTAAGGTTCTTACCTATTCCTATATCATGGAAAAGATCTGGGGTCCCTACATAGACAATAATAACCAGATTCTCCGGGTAAACATGGCAAATATCCGTCGTAAGATAGAAGAAAATCCTGCTGCCCCGGAGCATGTCTTTACAGAGATCGGCATTGGATACAGAATGGCAGAGTGTGATTAGCACCTGCAGGCTCATGTGGATTCAGACTTTTGACCCTGGCATCGTAATGTGCTATGATATAAATTGCATGGAATCATGCAGAAAGGTATGGAAACCATCATGTTAAAACAAGTTGCTATTTTTGCTGAAAATAAAAAAGGAACCTTTCAGGACATCACCCAGATCCTTCAGAATGCCAATATCAATATTCTTGGCTCTGTTACCAACGACGGACCTGAATACGGGATCATGCGGCTGATCGTATCCGACACGGAAAAGGCTCTCGCCTCCCTGAAAGAGGGTGGCTATCTCTGCCGTTCCAATGATGTTATTGGCGTAGAGCTGGAAGATAAAGTAGGTAATCTGAACCAGCTTCTTCTTTCTCTGGAGGCGGGTAATATCAATGTTGACTATATTTATCTGTGCTTTAACAGAGATACCGGCAAACCTGTCCTGATCCTTCATACCAATGAGATCTTCGAGGTTGAAGAATATCTGAAGGGCAAAGGCTTCATACTTGCTTAAAGTAGAGCTGTACCAAAATATACGACGCAGCAAATTAATCCCAGATGAATCTGTGACTTCTCTGTCAGGTGTTCATCTGGGATTTTATTTTTCTTTCCGTCTGCTATAATTTTGAAAGTATGCTTTCTGCCTCTTCTCTGATCTGCGGAAAATTCTTTGGAAAATCCTGCCCGCTTCTATGCTCTCCAATCATTTTCTCCATCCAGACCATGTGATACCATCTGTCGAATTTGTATCCACAGTTATGAAATTCTCCGACTATGTCATACCCCAGATGTCTGTGAAATTCCACACTGTTTTTAGTCAGATACTCATCCTCTTCCTCCGGATAGGCAATACAGGCATTCAGATTCAGGATTCCCTGCAGCTTCAATACCTCCTCCAGTGCATGGTGCAGTTTTCCGCCAATTCCCATTTTCCTGCAGCTCTGATCCACATAAATAGATGTTTCCACACACCAGTCATAGGCCTCCCTGTCGTGAAAGACACCTACATAGGCATACCCTGCAATCTGACCGTCTACTTCTGCTGCCAGATATGGGTATTTCTCCAGCACATGGCAGATCCTTTCCCGGAATTCCAAAAGAGAAGGAACCACATACTCAAAAGTGATCGCAGTATGTTCTACATAAGGTGCATAAATGGCAAGCAGCTTCTCTGCATCCTCTGGCGAGGCTATCCGGATGTTTACCTTTTTTTCTTCCATAATATTGTCTCCTCCATCCGTTTTCATCCGTTTTTTTCCAATATGCACCTGTATTTTCTGTCTGTCAACAAGGATTTCTGTGCCAAGTCATCTGGTTCTAGCTCAGACACCCGTCAACAATATGCACGATCCGCTGGGCACTTTTGGCTACGTTCAGATCGTGAGTGATCATCACGACTATATTTCCTTTTTGAGACAGAAGTTTGCATCCCTGAACACACCGGTTCAGATCAAAACCGTCAGAGGAATCGGTTATCGTCTGGAGGTCTCAAAATGGTCCGAAAATTACAGCGTCGCTTTATCCTGATCACCATGGTCAGTGTCATTTCCATTTTTATATTGATCCTGGCAGTTCTCAATATTTCTGTCAGCTATTCTGCCATGCAGCGTGGCTATGACACCCTACAGGACTATGCCATGCGGGATACAGCAGACGGCATAAAAGCTCTGGATACTCCTGACAGAAACTGGTTTGATAACATGCGCGTTCTCTATGTTGCCTATGATTCTAAAGGAAATATCGAGGACTTTTCTGCTGGCGGCAATCCAGACATGACAGAAGCTGTTCTCTTGTCCATGGCCTCCAGTGCATTACAGCAGTCTAAAGAAAAAGGACGGCTTGGCTCCTACCTCTATCTGCTTTCCGAGACAGAAGATGGCACCTGCCTATACTTCCTTGACTATGGCATGGAAAAATCCATGTCTCTGCGGCTGCTGCGGATCTGCCTTTATGTTGGACTCCTTGGCATTGTCCTGATCTTTATTCCGGTCTTTTTCCTGTCCAGATGGATCACCAAGCCTGTGCAGACCACCTTTGACAAGCAGAAGCAGTTTATTGCCGATGCTTCCCATGGAGACAAAAAAATACTTCTGGTCCGCAATACAGGAAATGGAATCCCTGCAGAGGACCAGAAGCATATTTTCGAACGTTTCTACAGAAGTGAAGCCTCCCGGAACCGGAAATACGGCGGCTACGGCCTTGGCCTTGCCATTGCAAGCTCTATTGTCACCGTCCACAAAGGACAGCTTACCGTAAAGAGTGATGAAGCTACCTATACTGCCTTCACAGCCACGTTTTTGTGAAGGCAGGCTGTTACCTTGTCAAAATGATCAAGTACATACTGTCCAATGATCGGATCATACATTTTGCCAAGATTTTTCTCTATTTCCTGATAACAGACATCGAATCCCAGCGCCTTCCGATATCTGCGGTTCGATGTCATGGCATCAATGGAATCACAGATTGCAATGATCCTGGCTCCTACCGGGATCTTCTCTCCTTTCAGGCCATCCGGATAGCCCTTCCCGTCAAATCTCTCATGATGATGCAGTACGATATCACTGAACTCTGACAGACTTTGGGACTTGCTGAGGATGCCTGCTCCAATGGCGGAATGGGTCTTCATGATCTCAAATTCCTCATCTGTCAGCCTGCCCTCCTTGTTCAGGATGGCATCCGGTATCCCGATCTTTCCGATATCATGCAGATGCGCCGCAATATGGATCTTCCGTATACCCTTCTTTTTCAGCCCGATCAGTTCACATACCTTCAGCGCCATTTCACTGACTCTCTGTGAATGTCCGGCTGTGTAGGCATCCTTAGCATCCAGTGCCCCTGTGATGCACTCTATGATCTCACGGTACACTTCTTCCTCGTCATCTGTACCTTCGCAGTAATGACATTCTTCCATATCTTTATCCTTTCTGTGTCTATCAGCATTCCTGCTGCTTTTCAGTTTCCTCTCTGATATCTTGCATTATATTCCCGGTTGATCTCTGCGATCTCCTTTTCACCATCAATATATGGCTGATAAAGTTCAAACGGACTTCCACCGCCAAGCCAGCAGCTCGAACAATTCTCACAGCCACCACCACAATCGAGTGACTCCTTTATGATCTGCTCTCTTTCTTCCTTCGTGGTATCTTTGATCAGAATGCTCTTCATACAAATCCCTTTCCTTTCTGTTCCTATTATAAGAATCTCCCCTCTTTTTTACAATATGATTTGCCATTCCATGTTCTTTTTTCCTATTCTTGTGCAATGCTTCCAAATCTATTGTCCTTTCGTCTGGAACTTGCTATGCTCCCATATAGAAGAGAGTTAAATTCTCAGAAAGCAATTTGGTAAATAGTCAAGAAGTATTTTGAAATGCTTTTCATATAAATGGGTAACTTTAATAGACCTACGGCTTGTTTTTCAAAAAAGACGTAAGTTAGGAATTCGATATGGATTACCTACTCTTTTCCGGAGAGTAGAGTTGGCCTTTGTCCAGCAGACCAAAGAGCAGACGTATAAATTTACGGGAAGTCAACGCGAGTGCTCGTTTATGCTGATGTGTTCTTGTTTCAGCATATTTCTTCTCATAGAAAGCTCGATATTCAGGACAGTGCCTTATAACACTTCCAGTAGCTTCTATGATGTAGTAGCGCAGATATCTGTTGCCAGCTTTGCTCATGTGTTTGTCCTCAGCGACAAAGTCACCGGAGTCATTATCGTTCCAAACGATGCCGCAGTATTTGGCAAGAGCATTGGCATTAGGAAAAGCCTTTATGGAACCCATTTCAGCTAAGATACCAGCGGAATAAACTTTACCGATTCCAGGTATGGAATTCAGTACAGTATACTCGTCAGGGTTTAATCCCTGAACTGTTTGAAGAATTGCTTTATCAATCGCTTTCAGCTCTCTTTCAAAGGAACTGATGCAGTTAAAGGAAGACGCGATTGAAATAGTAAGTGGCTCATAAAGACATTTATCGAGTCTGTATGAGTTGCGCGCTGCAGCCTGTAGAATTTTGGCTGTTTCTTCTGGATCAGCAATACGACCTTTGCTTTTTGAATTGATAAAAGAGACAAGGTCTTCTAACGAAGAGTTCACGATATCTTCATTGGTTGTGTACTCAGTAAGAATGGCTTCAGCAGTTGCACCATATTTGTTAGCGAATGGATGTTTTCCATCGCGAAGTAAAGCGTATTCACTGAACTTCAGATAAATGTTGTTTAGCATGTAGGTCTTTTCGCTTGCAATACATTCAGTGATATGCATGCGGTGTCTGGTAAGGCGCTGCAAAGCAAGGTATTGGGAACCACGCCACGGCTTGATTGCAATACGTCCGACACGGGCGAAATCAGCAATCACATAAGAGTCAATGCCATCATTCTTTCCAATGTCATTAAAAGACTTTTTATAGTTCTTAACTTCCTTGGGATTAAGGCAATAAACTCTGACAGAGAATGGAGCTAGTAAGTCGCTGGCAGAAAGATAATTCGCCAGATGCACTCCATAGAAGCCGGTAGCTTCCATACCGATAACAACGTATTTGAACTGATGGTTGTGTTCTAACACATCAGAAATCATCTGTTCAATAAGTCCCGCACCTTCTTGAGTGTTCTCTACAGGTTTCATTTTGATGTAGAACTGCTCATTAAAATCAAGTGCAGAGACGACATGAACACGGGATGCAATATCAATCCCGACAAACAGTGTTGTAAGGTAATCAATATGTTCTTTCACGGATCATCACCACCTTTCAATACAGAATGAAGAAAAGTAATCATGGTTTATCCCAGATCACTACGCCACCCTAAACCTCGCGTTATGAGCATTACCTGGCAGAAATACCCTGCTGGTGGCTAGATACCAGGATGCAGCATTTGTGTAATAAGTCTTAGCGTAGCATTAGGGCTGCATGCTTTCTTGGCAATAGTAAAAACTTTGCTGGAGTGATGAAGCAGTGACCATAGCTACAGTTCTTATAGAACTTATTGTAACATCTGGGACCATGACTATAAAGTAACTTATTAACTATGTGGGTATAAAAGGATGTCCAACAATTCATCCATACCTACATCATAAAAAATAAGTCTATAGCCTCTGAATGAGAGGTCTATAAACTTATAATACGAGGTGTGTATCCATATGAAAATTATTAAAACAAAAGATTATGAACATATGAGCCGTGTCACAGCTAATCTTTTGTCAGCACAGGTTATTATGAAGCCTGACTGCGTTCTTGGACTGGCTACCGGCTCCACTCCCGTTGGTGCCTACAAACAGCTTGTCCAGTGGTTCCAGAAGGGAGATCTTGATTTTTCTGAGGTTACTTCAGTCAATCTGGATGAATATAAAGGTCTTTCCCCTGAAAATGATCAGAGCTACCGCTACTTTATGAATCATAACTTATTTGATCATATCAATATTAGAAAAGACCATACTTTCGTACCGAATGGACTTGAGCCTGATGCTGAAAAGGCCTGTGATGATTACAATAAGATCATCCATGACCTTGGTGGCATAGATCTTCAGCTTCTCGGTCTTGGAAACAACGGACATATCGGCTTTAACGAGCCTTCGTCCTCATTTGAAAAGGAAACCTTCTTTGGATCTATCACTCCACAGGTACCAGCTTCCGTACTACAGCTCCACAGCGACGTTACTGTTGTCGGAGATGAAGCCGCACTTTCAATGCTCCCCCATTGACGTTGAAAATGAAGCACAGCTTATTGCTTACCAGTTATTTTTTGTAACTTCCCTTTATCCGCCGCAAGGCGGACCACACACAAAAAGGAGGATCTTCACTTTCACGGCTACGTAGGCAGTGATATCAGTGACCACGACCTTGAAGGCATCCGGAAGATGGCTGCCTATGAATTAAAAAGCGGTATCACAGCAATCTGCCCTGCTACCATCAATCCTGCCAGAGCGCTTGGCATAGAAAAAGCACACGGTCAGATTACTGAGGGTGCGCTTTCCAATCTGCTGATCCTGGATCAGGATCTGAACATTAAAGATATTATTTTCGAGGGTCAGGTACTCAGCCTGTAGTTTCCTCATTTATCAGCCCTTCTGCAAAGCTGAGAATTGCCTGTACATAATCGTTTGTTGCTGCCAGGGAGCAGACCGCATGGTCTGCTCCCTGTACTGTCAGGCGCTTTTTTCTGCTCCTGCAGGCACCGTACAGGCTTTCACACATAACATAGGGTACGACACTGTCCTTATCCCCATGGATAAAAAGAACCGGCAGCTTACCTGTTTCTACCCCTTCTATCGCTGAGGTTTCTTCCATATTAAAATGTCCGTACATTCTGGCTCCAAGCCTCACCAGTGGATACGTTGGCCACATGGGAAAATGCAGCTCTCTGATATTCTTCTTTATAATATCCTCCGGTGAGGTATAACCACAGTCTGCTATGATCCCTTTTACATTTACAGGCAGCTCTTCTGTCTCTGCCATCATCACCGTAGCTGCTCCCATGGACACCCCGGCAAGAAGTATTGTCTTTTCCTGGAAACGCTCTGCCAGATGCTCTGCCCATTTTCTGACATCCTTTTTCTCCCGGATACCAAAGGTAATGGTTCTGTCACTGCTTTCCCCATGAGAACGCTGCTCTGCCACAAAGAGTGAATATCCTTCCTTCCGAAACAACTGGAAAAATCCAAAGCCATCCCACTGATAGCCTCCATGATAACCATGAAAGAACAGGATCAGGGGCTTTCCTGTCTCTCCCTCATACAGCCTTCCCTGCAGGGTCAGATCATCCTCTGCCCGGATCGTAAGCTTCTCAAAGGGCATTCTGTCCATTAAAAGGCAGCTTTCCTTAAGCCGCTCTGTCCACGGTGCATACATCCGGCTCTCCGGCAGCTTTCCCGGTGCCAGTCTCTTCTTCTGCGGATAGCAGAAAATAATCCTGTACAGCACATAAGATGCCAGAATACCTGCCACTGCCGGCAGCAGGATCAGTATCAATGTCAATATTCCAGCCGTCATGGCTCTGCCCATTTTCAGACCTCCCTGCTTCCTGCTTTTTCTTTGTTCTTTTTATTTTATCAGTTTCTTTTCTCATTATCAATCTATTGTAGGCATAAAGTACTATGATGTTAAATATTCTCCCGGTAAAAACGCAGTAAAAAAGTGAAGTTTTGGTTGATTTTGTCGGCTAAATATGTATAATTATTAGCAGGATATTTTATGATATTACTATATTAAAGAAAGAGGTCAGAAAAATGGCAGAAATCGATTTAAGCAAGTATGGCATTTCCGGAGTTACGGAAATCGTTCACAATCCTTCTTACGAAATGTTATTCGAGGAAGAAACCAAACCTGAACTGGAAGGTTACGAAAAAGGTCAGGTCAGCGAACTTGGCGCTGTTAATGTAATGACCGGTATCTATACAGGTCGTTCCCCTAAAGACAAATACATCGTTGTAGATGAGAATTCCAAGGATACTGTATGGTGGACATCCGATGAGTACAAGAACGACAACCATCCTATGACAGAGGCTACATGGGCAGCTGTTAAGGATATCGCTAAGAAAGAGCTCTCCAACAAGAGACTTTTCGTAGTAGATGCTTTCTGTGGCGCTAATAAGGATACCCGTATGGCAATCCGTTTCATTGTTGAGGTTGCTTGGCAGGCTCACTTTGTTACCAATATGTTCATCAAGCCTACAGCTGAAGAGCTGAAGGACTTCGAGCCTGATTTCGTTGTTTACAACGCTTCCAAGGCTAAGGTTGAGAACTTCAAGGAGCTCGGTCTGAACTCCGAAACCTGCGTTGCTTTCAATATCACAAGCCGCGAGCAGGTTATTGTTAATACATGGTACGGCGGAGAAATGAAGAAGGGTATGTTCTCTATGATGAACTACTATCTGCCTCTGAAGGGCATGGCTTCCATGCACTGCTCTGCCAACACAGATATGGATGGCAAGAACACAGCTATCTTCTTCGGTCTTTCCGGAACAGGTAAGACAACCCTTTCCACAGATCCTAAGCGTCTCCTGATCGGTGATGACGAGCACGGCTGGGATGACAACGGCGTATTCAACTTCGAAGGTGGATGCTACGCTAAGGTTATCAACCTGGATAAGGATTCTGAGCCTGATATCTACAATGCAATCAAGCGCAACGCTCTTCTTGAGAATGTAACTCTTGATGCTGCAGGCAAAATTGATTTCGCAGATAAGAGCGTAACCGAGAATACTCGTGTATCTTATCCTATCAATCATATTAAAAACATTGTACGTCCTATCTCTTCCGCACCGGCAGCTAAGAACGTAATCTTCCTGTCCGCAGATGCTTTCGGCGTACTTCCTCCGGTATCTGCTCTGACACCTGATCAGACACAGTACTATTTCCTGTCAGGATTCACAGCTAAGCTGGCTGGTACAGAGCGTGGAATCACAGAGCCTACTCCTACCTTCTCTGCTTGCTTTGGACAGGCATTCCTTGAGCTGCATCCTACAAAGTATGCAGAAGAGCTCGTTAAGAAGATGGAGAAGAGCGGCGCTAAGGCTTATCTTGTAAACACAGGATGGAACGGAACTGGCAAGCGTATCTCCATTAAGGATACCCGTGGAATCATTGATGCAATCCTTAACGGTGACATCGTAAACGCTCCTACCAAGAAGATCCCTTACTTCAACTTCGAAGTACCTACAGCTCTTCCTGGAGTAGATCCTGCTATCCTTGATCCTCGTGATACTTATGCAGATGCTTCCGAATGGGAAACAAAGGCTAAGGATCTTGCACAGAGATTCATCAAGAACTTCGCTAAATACGAAGGAAACGATGCTGGTAAGGCACTTGTTGCTGCAGGTCCTCAGTTATAATTGATCCGCTGATAAAGCGTATTCTAATGAAAAGAACCGGATGTGGTTTTCCACATCCGGTTTTCTTTTTTATTCTTTCGGAATACAGATCTCTTCTATCGTCCTGACCCATTCTTCCTTATGACAGGCCAGAAGCTCTTCATGCTTCATATTAAATTCGTGCAGCACCGGCTTCGCAAAATGCTGATAGTAACGTTTTCTGTACTTTTCTCCCATCTGCAGGGCATATATGATATGGATCTCTCCATGCTTTGGTGAAATATGATCTGACAGGGGTGTTATCATATCCGATGCAAACTGCCTCTCCACACTTTCTCTGCTGATAAAGGAAAGACACTTTCCCTCCGGTGTCTTCATCATATTCACGAAGGTTTTCTCATACCCACTTCCATTTTCCATGATTTTCTTCATTTTCTTCTGCATGAATTTCTGCTTGAACTGCCCATCATGGATAAAGGGATAAAGAAGCGGCATGGCAATCTTACAAAGCAGTTTTGTTTTGAAGGCACCTGCCTGATCCAGATCTGAGCCGCCAAGAATGCCATAATCCATCTGGATATTTTCTCTGGCAGCCAACAGCCCTACGAAAGAACCACCAAGAGAGCAGCCATAAACAGCCCTTATATGACCACCATGCTTTTCCTTAATATAGTTTTCAATCTTTGTCGTTTCCTCCAGCATGGAAGGAAATTCAGTGTCCTCGGTGTCATCAAAGCCATCATAGGATACACAACATACATAAAAGTTCTTCTGCAGTGGCTCAATCACATGCCCGAAATTGGATCTCCAATAACAGCACGTACCCGGCAGCAACAGGATCGCAGGCTTCTGCTTATCTCCAAACTCATATACTTTCATCTCACACTGTCCTTCTTTCGTTCTGAAATTACTCTGTATCCTTATTGTAGCATTTCTGCACAGGAACGAAATGAGAGATTTTCTCAGTATGATTTCCTATGGCACGCAAAAAGGCGTCTGCCATAAGCAGACGCCTCATGTTATCTTTAGTAGTTGTTATCTTTTCAGATTCCGATTCTTTAGGCCTTTCCGTTAGAACCAAGAACATTAACGATCTTGTGAGCAACCATTTCCTTAACAGCCTGTCTTGCGGGCTTTAAGTACTGACGAGGATCGAAATGATCAGGATGCTCTGCAAAATACTTACGGATAGTACCTGTCATAGCAAGACGAATATCGGAGTCGATATTGATCTTACATACAGCAAGCTGAGCTGCCTTACGAAGCTGCTCTTCCGGAATACCTACTGCATCAGGCATATTTCCACCGTACTGGTTAACCATCTTAACGAATTCCTGAGGAACGGAAGATGAACCATGAAGAACGATCGGGAATCCAGGAAGTCTCTTAATGCACTCCTCAAGAACGTCGAAACGAAGCGGAGGGGGAACAAGAATACCATCAGCATTTCTTGTACACTGATCAGCTGTAAACTTGTATGCACCATGAGAAGTACCGATTGCGATTGCAAGAGAGTCACAGCCTGTTCTATCAACGAACTCTTCTACTTCTTCAGGACGTGTATAAGCTTCATTACCAGACTCTACACAAACTTCATCTTCGATACCAGCCAGAGTACCAAGCTCTGCCTCTACTACAACGCCGTGAGCATGTGCATACTCAACAACCTGCTTGGTCAGTGCAATGTTTTCCTCAAAAGACTTGGAAGAAGCATCGATCATAACGGATGTGAATCCACCATCGATACAGGATTTACATAATTCAAAGGAATCACCATGATCCAAGTGAAGTGCGATCGGGATCTGAGGGTTCTCGATAACTGCTGCCTCAACTAACTTAACCAGATAAGTGTGGTTAGCGTAAGCACGAGCTCCCTTGGATACCTGAAGGATAACAGGGCTGTTCAGTTCGCCTGCTGCTTCAGTAATACCCTGAACGATTTCCATGTTGTTTACGTTGAAAGCACCGATTGCGTATCCGCCGTCATATGCCTTCTTGAACATTTCTGTTGTTGTTACTAATGACATAACTTTACATCCTTTCTATTGAATTTTTTATAGCTTTTTATCTTGCTAAAATCCAACTCCTATTTTAACAGCCAACCCTCCGAAAAACAACATTTTTATTATAAATTTTCATTTTCTTCGGGATTTTATTCCTTTCTTCCCTGTTTTCTTACACCTGAAGGCTGAATTTCCCGTTTTCTGCTCCTTCTTTCTGCAGGAAAAGCCGGATATTTTGATAAAGTTTCTCAAAATCAGCATCCATTTCCACAGGTTCTGTACCGGTATCTGTCTCTTCCTTTCCAGCTGTCGTCTCTTCTGTCCTGTCTGTCTGATCTGCGCTGCCTGCGGCTTCCTGCACCTGATCTGTTTCTCTGTCCTGCCTGTCCGCTACTTCCTGTGCCCGCTTCTCCTGCTCCTCCCCCTCTGTAGGGAGATCATGATATTCTGCTGATTTTGTAAATCTGGCATGGGCATCTGCGATCAGGCACACCTCATTATTTAACTGGTTCATCAGCTCAACTTTTTTATGCTTCGGAATATAGGGATTGTTTGCAATCTCCTTGGCCCTGGCTGCGAAATTCCCCATCCGGTTCATTTTCAGCTTTTCCACATCTTCCTTTGTCCTGCAGTTTTTCAGCTGTTTCTCATACTGCTTCTTTTCTGCCTGTGCACGCTCATATTCTGCCAGGGCTTCCGGATCCTTTTCCTTCAGCCTCTGGATCTCTTCTTCCGTCAGCGTACCTCCGCTTTTCAGCTTGGTATAAATCTGGCTGTAGCTGTCAGATTCCCGGATCTTGTCCATCTGATCCTGATAATTCTGCCATTCCCGCTCTTCTGCAGTCAGTTCCTTATCCTCTTTCTTTCCGGCTGCCATATCTGTCTTTTTCTTCTGCCATTTCTGATCCAGCATCTGCAGCTGCACCTGGCTGCGTATGGTTCCTGTAAGCATATCTCTCCCTCCCTGTCTCTCTGCTGTTCCTCATTTCAGGCTTCTGCACTGAATGTCGGCATGGCATCCAGTACCTCCTGCAATGGACTCCAGCCTGTCAGATCAAAATCGTCCTCTGTATCCATATCCTTTTCATCTGATTCCTTAAAAGGGTTTTTCGTCTGCTTCTTCTTTGCTTTCTCCGCTTCGTCTATGGTATTTGGCAGTCTGCTGTAGGCTCCTGATCTGCGGAATTCTGTGGAAACATTGCTGACAGCAGCTGTCAGGTATTCCTTTGCCGGATCTTTGTCAGAAATACTGCTGTAAGCAGTTGATACGATCGCATCTGCCTCTTCTTTACTTTTCGCTCTCTTAAGCTGTTCCTTCAGCCCCTCTGCCATCTGCTGTACCCTGACTGCTGTCAGATACAGCTCTGTATTATACCGCCTAAGGAAATCCATTTCCTCTCCGGTCAGCTTCTTACCGGCTTTCAGCTTTGCTATGATCCTGGCCTCCATGCGTCTCTTTTCATCCTCTGACATTTCAGTCTTGGATTCTGTTTCTGTCAGCATCTGGAACACGTAGCCAGCCAGCTCCCTTTTGGAAGAAATTACTGTTTTTTCCTGTTTATTCTGCATCAGCACTTCCATCTGCCATCTCTCCTTCTCCTGACGGAATCTCCATCACAATCTCATACCGCTCCGGTCCTGCTGCCTGTCCACCGTTTTCTGACATGGATCTCCCTTCTGTTTTTTTCTCATCCTCAGTCAGCGCCTTTTTGTATTTCTTATGCTTCTTCGCAAGCATCCCTGCCTGCTTTGCCATCTGATACAGGTCACTGGAATAATCAAGCAGCGTCTGTTCATCCTTTGGTGGTACATGTCCGCCCTTTGCAATCCTTCTGGCTATTTCCATCGCTTTGGTCTGATCATTTGTTCTATCCTGCATGGTCTTTGATGATCTCTCCGCTGCCTGTTGATCCTTCTTCATAATCCACTCTGCATTCATCTCATCCTGCAGTTCCTGCCACTGATCCCGGAGCTTTTCCAGCGCCTCTCTGGCTTCATCTGAAATGGAAATCCTGACCCCGTCTTCCTCAATATACCCATCCCGGACTGCATGTACATATTTCGTATAATCTGCCGTCAGGGAAACCTTTTTTGTCTGCTGCCCCTGCTGGTTCTGCTCCTTATCTGTCACCTTCTGCAGATAAACAGAAGACGCCCCCACAACCTGCATATCACTCTCTCCCCATATTTAGATATGTTTTCTGTCTGTCATTCCTGCTGCCTGTTATGTCGGCAGTTTTCTTTTCCTGATTCCTGTCTTTGCCTGTTATGTCGGCAGTTTACACATTCTGATAACCACCGCAATAAGGACATCTGCTGGAATATCCTGTTGCAGCCTGATAACTTGCACTGCAGTTTTTGCAGGTCACTGCCACCATTTTCAGCTTTTCAGGCTCAAGGGGCTTATCATCCATCAGCTCTGCTTCACCTGGAATCACCTCATCCCTTACAGATGCCGGATCAAAGTTGAATTTTCCCTGATATTCATAAATGGTAATGGTCATACCAATGGGATATTCTCCACTTCCTCTTGCAAAGCCTGTAGGGATCACTGCCTCCCGTTCCACCTGATCTACATCAAAATAACGTACCTTCGTGTTCACCGGATATCTGCCATTTACCGTATAAGAGGTATTCTCCACATAACCGTAGATCTTAGCCTCGTATCTGATTCCATGGGTTCTGATCTTCCGCTTACGTGAATAACTGATCAGAACGGCAATGATGAATCCGGCTCCAAGTACCACAAATAATAGTGGTATCGCCACGAATGCCATAAATGGCATACCTGTAAGCCTGGCCATACTTCCCATAATAAGAGCAATCGTTCCTCCTATCGCCGCAAAAAATGCTCCTATAACAATCAGAATTTTCTGTGCTGCATTCATAGCTTCCCATCTTCTTTCCTACTGTCCTGTTCTGATCTTATGTACCATCCCCATAAAATCCTTCTCTTTGAGAATGGCGATTCCCTGTGCTTCATCTCCGAGAACAATCAGATTATCTCCCGGTTCTATCCGGAAAATTTTTCTGGCCTTTGCAGGAATCACGATCTGTCCCTTGTCTCCTACCTTTACCATGCCAAAGATATGCTTTCCCTTTGGCGGCACACCAACTCCAAACTCATTTTCATCCTTTTCATAGTTCACAAGATCATCCAGCGATACCTGAAAAATATCAGCCAGCTTCTTGCATTTCTGAATATCCGGAACAGCTTCTCCCGTCTCATATTTGGACAGGGTCTGTCTGCTGATGCCTACCTTCTCTGCCAGTTCTTCCTGAGACAGTCCGTTCAGCTTCCGGAGAGAAATCAGATTCTCCTGAAACATCCTTTATACTCCCTGATCTACTGCAGCACCCTTCACATCATCTTCCACCAGGCTCATCTTATTCATCAGAGTCTTAATAGCCTGCTGTGCATCGGATACTGTATTTCCTGCATTTTCCATTTCCTTAGCAGCCTCCAGAATATCCTCTGTGAGCTTCTCCTGCTCCTTCCTGTCCTCTTTTCTGGCTTCGATCTGCTCTTCCAGCTCTTCCTTCTTCTCTTTTGCCTCTTCGGCCTTCTTCTTTTCCTCTTCCAGCTTTTCGTCGATATGCTGCTTACCCTCGGCGATCAGATCTCCAAGGATTTCATCACTGGCCGCTTCCAGCACGGAATCTGCCTGCTCTCTGGCCTTTACCATGGGATCGGATTTCAGCTGCTCAATCTTTGACTGTCTGACCACTGCATTCTCCATCTGGATCTCATCTTCTGTATCAGAAATCAGCTCTGCATAGGACTTTACCTGCTCATCCAGATTTTTCACCTCGTCACTGTCTGCTGCATAGCCCTGTTCTAACAGCTTTTCTCTCTGATCCTGCAGATCCTTCATAGCCGCCCTATTTTCGCCGCTCTCCTTCTGCAGAGTACGGACCTTTTCCCTGCGCTCGTTCAGATCGTCATCTATCTTCTTATCACCAGAAAAAGCATCCCCAATGATCTTCATGGCTTTCTTCTGCGCCTGTGCCTTTTTGGCTGCAATGGAATCTGAGGCCATGGCTGTGCCACGTCCGTCAATGGTTTTATTTTCTTCACTATGTTTTCTTTGAACCGCGTTATTTCCCATATAAAAGGAAATGTTCTTTACTCTCATGCCCAATTTCTCCCACAACCTGCGTTCTGCAACTTCAACCTTTTCATAAAAAAAGGAAATGTTCCTGTTAAAGATATCGGATCATTTCCTGTTTCTGTTAATGCCAGTTTTCATCTTTGCAGTCCAAGGAGACACCAGCGCACACCCGGAATCCTTTTGACGATCTCATACAAAAGCAGACCACCAAAGAAAGCTGCCAGCCCTGTCAGAACATACAGCAGGATACCTGGAAGATTCGTATAGGTATACAGTGCATATGAGCAGGCAGATAACGGCAGATAATGAAACACATAGAGTCCAAAGCTTTTCTGCTTCAGGAGCTGCCATACCCTGCTTTCTCTGTCAGCAAAGCGTTTCATGCCTCCTATCACTGCAAGGCACATCAGCCATCCATACAGTACTGCCAGAGGACTGTTTACGTAAGGCTCCACCGCATAATTTTTCCCATAATATACACAGGTGTAGAGGATCCCTGCCACAAATGCTGCAAGGAGCAGGGGCAGCCAGTATTTCTCCAGTTCCTTTATCACCTTTTCCTGAGTAAACACATAATACCCGGTCAGAAATGCCATTCCGTAAATACCAAAACGGTATACACAGATCACCGGCATATTCAGGATCTGTGCACTTCCATAGATAAGGATGCCAAGAAGCAGTGCTGTCAGAATCCCTGCTTTTTCTGCCAGGACAGACAGTCGTCCCTTTTCCAGCTTTCTGATCAGCAAAAGGATCATGGACAGGATCCACATGACCTGGATCGTCCAGAGTACCCCGATTCCTGATACGCAGAGGATCAGATATAAAACAGGCTCTGGAATGATTTCTGGTATATTGTCAAATGCGTGACTGATTGCCATATTAAAATACCCCTGTGCCCATCCAAATACCAGAACACCTATAGTAGAAGGCACTAACAGCTTCCTGGTTCTTGCCCGGATATATTCCTTCTCTGTATGCTTTTCCAGATAAAACCGGGAACACATGCCGCTCAGAATAAAAAGGATCACCATAAACCAGGGATACAGCAGATACTGCAGGGTATCCTGTCCATGAAAGGCTGTCACCGGCCCGATCACACCATCTGTTGCCACATGGTTAAACATATAGATCACATGGTACAGCACCACCAGAAGAATCGTCAGTGACCTTATATTATCTATGTATGATTTTCTCATGTTTTTCCTACCTTTGCTACTTATTTTAACTCATTATAGCAAAAGCAGATCTCACTATCTACCAACCTTTTCTGACATAAATCAACTCTTTTTGTTAAAAACAGTGGCACTTTTCCGGTTCAGATAAATATAAAAACCAACATTCAGAACAATCCACACTGCTGTGGAAATGGGTGCGGCAAGTCCGATTGCTGTCAGGCTGGCATCCGGCTGTATACTCATGATATAAGCCAGCGGCAGCCAGATGAAGTCCCGCTACCAGCACCAGAGATCATAAATCATCTTTATTCAATCTTAATACACCACAAGTGTCCTTTATTGACTCTTAAAGCCTCCTGCTATATGATAATAACATCAAAATCGATAAGGAGCTGCCTTTATGCCAAAGGAAATCATTCATCGAAGACGCCGCCTTTCGTCTTTTCAAATTATCATATTAGGTTTTGCCTTGGTCATCCTAATGGGATCACTGCTGTTAATGCTGCCGATTGCCACAATAACCGGGTGCGTAACTCCATTTAACGAAGCCTTATTTACTGCAACCTCTGCAGTCTGCGTGACAGGACTTATCATACAGGATACAGGAAGCTATTGGTCAGGCTTCGGACAGGCGGTCATTCTGACGCTGATCCAAATCGGAGGACTTGGCGTCATAACCGTGGCTGCCTCATTTGCACTGTTGTCTGGACGAAAAATCTCCCTTATGCAGCGCAGTACCATGCAGGATGCAATCTCAGCCCCAAAGGTCGGTGGAATCGTCCGACTGACTCGCTTCATCCTGTGGGGAACATTTTTGATTGAACTGCTAGGCGCACTTGCTATGCTGCCAGTGTTCTGCTACGACTATGGATGGCGTGGCATCTGGATGGCAGTGTTCCATTCCATATCCGCCTTTTGTAATGCCGGATTTGACATTCTTGGAACAAAAAGCAACCTCTATCCATCCCTCACCAGCTATGTGAGCAGTCCCTCAATCAATTTTACAATAATGCTGCTGATTGTGACTGGTGGCATTGGCTTTCTGACATGGGATGATATTTGGGAAAACAAGTGGCATTTTCGTCACTACCGAATGCAGAGCAAGGTGATCCTTGTTACTACAAGCCTTCTCATTGCTCTGCCTGCCGCGTTTTTCTTCTTCACAGATTTTTCCGCACTTCCCACAGAAAGACGCCTGCTAACGTCCCTTTTCCAGTCTGTCACACCGAGGACGGCGGGCTTTAACACGGTAGCTCTGCCTGCCATGTCTAGTGCATCACAGGGTTTGATGGTTCTTCTGATGCTTATTGGTGGCTCTCCTGGTTCTACGGCGGGCGGCATAAAAACCACAACTCTGGCAGTCCTGCTTGCCAATGCCGCCGCTACCTTCCGACAATGTGAAAACGCGCAATTATTTGGACGTAGAATTGATTGCAGCACCATTAAGACTGCCACAACCATTCTTACAATGTATCTTACCCTATTCTTTGGCGGAGCAGTCTTTATCAGTACATATGAGAATCTGCCGTTAGTCTCATGCCTTTTCGAAACGGCATCGGCGGTCGGAACAGTGGGATTAACGCTTGGTATTACACCACAGTTACATATCCCCTCGCAAATTGTGCTGATTACACTCATGTATCTTGGCAGGGTTGGTGGTCTTACGTTGATTTATGCGGCTCTTTCCGGGGAAAAAACAATCAATGCAAGGTTACCGCTCGAAAAGATCACTACCGGATAAGTAAAGGAGGATTTTCTTATGAAAAACATTTTATTAGTTGGAGCAGGCCGATTTGGACGGCATATCGCGATGCAGCTATCTCAGCTGGAGCATCAGATTATGACTGTCGATGCAAATGAAGAACGAATCAATGATGTACTGCCATTTACCACCAACGCACTGATCGGTGACAGCACAAATGCAGAATTTCTTCGTTCGCTTGGTATCGGAAATTTTGATGTCTGCATCGTTACGATCAGCAGTAATTTCCAAAATTCACTGGAAACAACCTCACTGCTGAAGGAGCTAGGTGCAAAGTGTGTGGTGTCACGCGCTGAACGGGATGTGCAGGCAAAATTCCTGCTTCGTAACGGTGCCGACCATGTAATCTATCCAGAAAAACAGATGGCAAAATGGGCAGCGATCCGATATACTTCCAATCATATTTTTGACTACATAGAGATTGACCAGCAACACGCTATTTTTGAAGTAGAAGTGCCGGAAGGCTGGATTGGAAAAAGCGTTGGTGAACTAGATATCCGCAGAAAATTTGGGATCAATATTCTCGGCATCAAGCACGCAGGAAAAACAGATGTTTCTATCATGCCTGATACGATATTATCCAGCGATGTATCAATTCTGGTCTTAGGCGAGTATAAGATGCTGCAAAAGTGCTTCCGGATATAAATACATTGGAACCCGATGTGCAGGATATCATTTTGACCGTTGGTAGATACCACATATTGGTGCTATAATATTAAAAAGGCGGTGAGAATGTGCAGAACACAATAAACAGGACGGCAAAGGATCATATTTTGGTATGCCTGTCCTCTTCTCCATCTAACGAACGCATTGTGCGCATAGCAGGCAGGATGGCACAGGCATTTTGTGGGAGCTTTACTGCACTTTATGTGCAGACACCAGGAGATGCTGCCATGAATACGGAAGATACATCACGTTTACAGGCTAATATGCATCTTGCGAAGCAGCTTGGTGCGGAGATCGTCACAACTCATGGAGAAGATGTGCCCACGCAGATTGCAGAATATGCACGTCTCTCCGGTGTAACCAAAATCGTAATTGGGCAAAGTGGCATACAGTGCCGCCATTTCTTTAGCAAACCAATACTGACAGAACGGCTCATTGCGCTGATCACGGCCGCTGATATTCATATCATTCCGGATGCGGAGGACTACAGGAATTCCCGCAGGAAACCATCTATCCCTATTTACCCGGCATTCCCGGCTACCCGTGATCTGCTTCTGACCGCCGGGATTTTGACGGCTGCAACGATCGTCGGATGGTTTTTTTTGCAGCTTGGCTTCGCAAATGCCAACATTATCATGGTCTACCTGTTGGGGGTGCTTCTGACTTCTGCTTTTACAAGCGGATATACCTGTGGCGTGCTATCCGCTTTTTTGAGTGTCATCCTGTTCAATTATTTTCTAACGGAACCCCGTCTGTCTTTAGCAGCCTATGGCAGTAAATACCCAATAACCTTTGTCGTCATGTTCACAGCAGCACTTTTGACCAGTACGCTTGCTGCAAAGCTAAAAGCTCATGCGCAGCTATCTGCGCGGGATGCCTACCGGGCGAAGCTCCTTTTTGATATGAACAGGCAGCTTCAAAAAGCTGAAACGCCAGAGGAAGTCTATCAAATGACTGCAACTCAGATACAAAAGCTGATGCAGCGGGACGTTCTGATCTGCCCAGCACAAGGTGATACGCTGCTTGATGGAATCGTTTACCCTGTAGATGGAAGCAGTCCGCACAGCATTTCAGAGGATGAACAGGAGCTGGATGTGATCCACTGGGTATGGCAAAACCGAAGACGAGCGGGAGCAACGACCGAAACATTTCCAAAGGCAAAACGACTGTATTTTGCTATTTGTACCTGGCAGCAGGTTTACGGAGTTATTGGGATCCTAATGGAAAAACAGACACAACCGGATGCATTTACATCCAGCATTCTTTTTTCTATTCTTGGTGAGTGCGCTCTGACTCTGGAAAGCCTGCGAAATGCTGATGAAAAAGAAAAAGCTGCGGTTCTTGCAAAGAACGAACAGCTTCGTGCCAACCTCCTTCGTTCCATTTCCCACGATCTGCGAACGCCTTTGACCTCGATTTCCGGAAATGCCGACACACTGTTGCACTGCTATGATGTACTGGATGATCAAACACGGAAACAGATTTTTTCGGACATTTACGACGATGCCCAATGGCTGATCGGGCTTGTTGAAAATTTGCTTTCTATCACGAAAATTGCGAATGGAAATGTTAAGCTGCATCTTTCTGATCAGGTTGTTGATGACATCATATCAGAAGCACTCCGGCATATCGACCGAAGATCGGCAGAACATCATATTACGATGAATTGCGGAGAAATACCCTTGTTGGTGCGTGTAGATGCAGGACTCATCATGCAGGTACTTATCAATCTGGTGAACAACGCGATCAAATATACTCCGGCAGGATCAACTATCCAAATCACAGCAATCCAGCGCGGAAATGTAGCTGAAATCTGTGTCAGTGATAACGGCACTGGTATACCAAATGAATTAAAAGAACGTGTTTTTGAAATGTTCTTTACTGGAAGTAATCCTACCAGTGACAGCCGACGCAGTCTTGGGCTTGGACTGTCCCTCTGTCAAGTCATCGTTCATGCGCATCATGGAAAAATGACGTTAAAAGACAATTTGCCGCATGGATGCATCTTTTCTTTTACAGTAGCACTTAGTGAGGTGAATCTGAATGAATAAACCGCTTGTCCTTGTTGTAGAAGATGATACGCCAGTGCGCAATCTGATCACAACAACACTAAAAACTCACGAATATCGGTATCTTTCATCGCAAAACGGTGCCAGCGCTGTGATGGAAGCATTGTCACATAATCCAGACATTGTACTGCTCGATCTTGGACTGCCAGATATAGATGGTGTGGAGATTATCCGAAAAATCCGGTCGTGGTCGAATATGCCAATCATCGTCATCAGTGCGCGAGCGGAAGATTCTGATAAAATTGAAGCATTGGATGCCGGAGCTGATGACTATCTCACCAAACCCTTCTCTGTAGATGAGCTGTTGGCACGGCTGCGGGTGACCCAGCGGAGACTTGCACTGATGAAAACAGACATTACACAGGAATCTCCAATTTTTACGAACGGTGCACTGAAAATTGACTACATGGCAGGCTGTGCATATCTTGATGGCACAGAACTGCACCTGACACCCATCGAATATAAGCTGCTGTGCCTGCTCTCCAAAAATATGGGCAAAGTTCTGACTCATACCTATATCACACAACAGATCTGGGGTAGCAGTTGGGATAATGACGTTGCTTCTCTGCGTGTATTTATGGCCACTCTTCGCAAAAAATTGGAACGTGGAAAAGACTCGCCTCAATACATACAAACGCACATCGGCATCGGATACCGAATGCTGCGGGTCGAATAAACAATTCCTAAACCCAAAAATCAGACTTCACGGGAATAGATTTTGATATCTTCAACTATTAATAATCTCAAAATTTTACACCTGCTTCTTAACATTAATTTTACAACAGGTATTGTATAATACCAATGTCAGCTGGTCAATAAATACGATAACAGAAGGGGGCAATAATAGCTTGAAGTGCAGAAAAATATCTCAAATCGCTTTACTCATCACAGGTATAGCCATGGTCAGCTACGGTGCGATCAGGGGAGAGGCAGCCATCGTGCTGGGAAAAGCAATAAAACTATGTCTGGAGTGTGTCGGAATTGGATAAGAAAAAGGAATTACTGTCAAAACAGACAGCCAGAATACGCGGATGGATACAGGCAGCTGCCACGCTGCTTACCAATATCCACCTCCCTAATTTGTTTATGGGAAAAATATACCAGGGCAAGGCAAAAACAATATGCGTACCGGGATTAAACTGTTATTCCTGCCCTGCTGCGGCAGGTGCATGTCCAATCGGTGCCTTCCAGGCAGTTGTCGGATCCTCCAGCTTTAAATTTTCGTACTACATAACCGGATTTTTTATTTTGCTCGGTGTGACACTTGGAAGATTTATATGTGGTTTTTTGTGCCCGTTTGGATGGTTCCAAGATTTGCTGCACAAAATCCCCGGCAGGAAATTCTCCACCGCCAGACTGAAGCCGTTAAGATACCTGAAATATATCATCCTTATTGTTTTCGTTATACTTCTGCCAATGCTCATAACGAACTCCGTAGGAATGAGCGATCCGTTCTTCTGTAAGTACATTTGTCCACAGGGTGTTCTGGAGGGGGCTATCCCGCTTTCCCTTGGAAATGCTGCCATACGGTCTGCACTGGGAAAACTTTTTTCTTTTAAATGCCTTATCCTGATCACAGTGGTTGTGCTGAGTATTATGTTTTACCGGCCCTTCTGTAAATGGCTTTGTCCTCTTGGCGCAATCTACTCATTGTTTAATAAGATCAGCTTTCTACGTATTAAGGTTGATAGCAGCAGATGTGTCGGATGTAACCAGTGTTCAAAGGCATGTAAAATGGATGTGGAGGTATGTAAGACTCCAGATCATCCGGAATGTATACGGTGCGGGGCATGTATAAAGGCTTGTCCAAAGGCTGCAATCTATTACAATTTAAAGGAGTAATTATTCATGAAAACAAAAAAGACATTTATTTCTATTTTTACACTCTGCATAGCATTATCTCTTATGGCATGTAATGAAAAAACCGCTGCAGATACAGAAAAACCGCAGGATACCCAGACCGAATCCGGCACAGGAGCTGCTGATGCTTCCAGCTCTCTGCTGAATGATCTGTATCAGCAGGAAAACCAGCTCTTTGCAGATCATGAGGATGTCTGGAACAGGGTCTTTGGCATGATGAGCAAAGACACTACTGATTCAGGTGGAAATTATGCTGATTTTCTTTCTGACACTATCGAAGCAAATAAGGCTTCCTTCACAGATGACGAACTGAAAATACTCACTGACGATATTGGAACGATACGGAAAATTGAGGAGCAGATAGCTGAAATTGAAAAAAAGAATACCTCATCCGGTGACACGGACCAGAATAACAATTCTGAAGCGGCATCTCCCTTCAAAAATTTCTCCGGTCAGGATTTTGATGGTAATTCTGTTGATGAAAGCCTGTTTTCCGGGAATTCAGTAACTGTTATCAATTTCTGGTTTTCCGGCTGCAAGCCCTGTGTTGCCGAGTTATCTACGCTTGATGAATTGAACAATGCGATCAGCCCAAAGGGAGGTGAGGTAGTAGGCATCAACACAGACACCTTCGATGGAAACGAAGCGGCTATAAAAGAAGCGGCAGCGATTCTCGAAAGCCAGGGTGCCACGTACCGCAATCTTTCCATTGACTCTGCTTCAGATGCAGGTAAATATGCCTCCGGTATTATGGCGTTTCCCACAACAATATTAGTTGACAGAAACGGTAATATCGTGGGTGAGCCATTGCTTGGGGGGATTGATAATCCAGACAGCTATGATGCCCTGATGAAGCAGATCCAATCCGTGATCGATGCTGACAATGGAGAGAAACAGGACTAAGATCAAAGATCTTAGTCCTTCACTCTGCGCTTCCGCCGCACCCTGTTGATATGCCGTTCATAATCTCCGCTTTTCAAAAGCTCTGCCAGTACATACTGTTCAAACAGCGGTACCGGACAGGAATAAAACCCAAGCTTTTCCTCAAAAGCATCCACAAGCTTTTCCGGAAGCACCATATATCCGATACGTACTGAGGGAGCAATGGTCTTTGAGAAGGTATTCATATAGATCACGTTCACACCCTTTGCCAGCGAAAAAAGAGAATCCTCCGGCTTGCTGGACACCGTCAGCTCCGAATCATAATTATCCTCCACGATCACTGCATCCCTCTGCGCCGCCCAGTACAGATATTCCCGTTTCTGGGAGATCCCGATGGTGATACCGCTGGGATAGCTGTGAAAGGGAGTCACATGAAGCACCCTCGCCTCTGTTCTGGCAAGTTCTGCAGACGGGATTCCGTCTGCAGAAAGAGTCAGTGGATCGCAGACAATCCCCATGGATTCGTAGACTCTCCTTATCTTTTCATAGGAAGGGTCTTCAATACCGAAAATACATCCCGCACCAAAAAACTGAGCCACCATCCCATAGAGATATTCCGCACCGGATCCGATAATGATCTGTCTTGGCTGCACCTGGATCCCGCGGCTCCTGCCAAGGTAAGAACAGATCGCTGTCCTGAGCTCCTGACACCCTCTGTTTGGTGATTTTACCAAAATCTCTTCACCATAATCCAGCAGCACCCTGCGCATGGTTCTAGCAAGCACACTGAATGGAAACTCTCCCACATGATGCATACTTAAGTGTGCCTTTGGCAGCTCCTTCTGCCGGATTTCCGGGTTCACCTGGAAATCCGCTTCCCGGTAGATCACATAATAGCCGCTCCGCTGTCTTGCTTCTATATATCCTTCATCATTTAACAGGTTCATGGTATGCTCTACGGTTACAAGACTTATCCCCGTTTCCGCCGCAATGATCCTTTTGGAAGGAAGTCTGCTGCCATAAGGGTATACTCCCGCCACGATGTCCTGCACAAAGTGATTATATAACTGGATATAAGCCTGCACCCCACTGTCTTTTGTAATTGAATAATTCATCTGGTCTTATTAGAAACTCCTTATTTGGTTATTTCGATATTACCAAAGTAATTGTATCCTTGATTCAACACTTTGTAAAGGAGTTCTCAAATGAAAAAATCAAACGCAAAAATCACAACTTTAAGACTTACTACCGCAGCTGTATTTATGGCAATGACCATTGCCTTAAGCTCCTTTGGTATTCCGGTTCCCGGCGGCCACCTGTACCTGTGCGACGTTGCCATCTGTCTCGGTGCCATTCTGTTAAACCCGTTAGAGGCCTTTATTGTAGGCGGTGTGGGATCCTTCCTTGGCGATATGCTTTTCTATCCCGCTCCCATGTTTGTTTCCCTTGCTACCCATGGGCTGCAGGCAGTTGTTATTTCCCTGATCTCCCATAAGACATTAAAGAATCGTCCCCAGCTTGCTTCCGGTATCGGCGTTACCGTAGGTGCAGTCATCATGGTAATCGGTTATACCCTTGGCAAGACCTTCGTATACAGTACCTTTGAGTACGCTATGATCAAGCTTCCCTATGAAATCGCACAGGGTGCGATCGGTGCCATCCTTGGTATGGTTCTTTGTTGGAAGTGCGGTATCCACAAGCTGTTCAACAATATGATCACAAGCAGAGAAAATTAGTCCTGTCCTATTATTCTCTGCCTTTCTGCAAACTGGCTCTCTGTCTTTTTCATGTGGAGCAGATGCCTTACACATTATCCTCTATTTGATTCGCTTTGTTCTATTAGCCATTTTCTTCTTTTTTTCATTTTTGGCTAATAGCATTATTTATCTAACAACCAATCCGCAATATCAATAACCTTGATTCCCTCATACTGGTATTCATCATGCCTGGTTCTGGCTATCACATACTTAGGGTATGCATCTTTAATCTGCAAAAGTGGAGCTACCTCTCTTTCAAAGGTCTTCTCTTCACTGATATTATCAGATACCTGAATATAGATTTTCTCACTCCGCTTCACTGCGACAAAATCTATTTCCTTCTTATATAATATGCCTACATAAACCTCATATCCTCTACGCAAAAGCTCAACCGCCACGATATTTTCCAATATCCGCCCGTAATCCATATTCTTTGTTCCAAGCTTCGCATAACGGAAAGTATGGTCGCTCAAATAGTATTTGTCGTTGCTCGATAAATACTTCTTCCCCTTAATATCATATCTCCTAACCTTATAGAATGCGAATGCATTGCACAGATATTGTATATAATTACCAACTGTCGTATGGTGTATCTTCTCATGCATGCTTCCAAGAGTATTCGTAATGTTACGCGCTGAAGAAAGATTCGACACATTATCCATAAGGAAATCCACAATTCTGTCCATCAGCTGCGTATTTCTTATCTTGTATTTTTTGCGAATATCACGCACTATCAGTGTATCAAACACATCAGCTATATAATCATACTTTGCTTCCTGATCTTTATAAAGATAGGAACCAGACATTCCACCCTCTAACACATACTTATCCAAAGCGTCGTAGCGGTCTTTCAAGCCAAAGTACTCCATATACTCACGAAAGGAAAACGGATATACTTTGATTTCAAACGTACGCCCTGTAAATAACGTAGCCAAATCCGAACTTAATAAAAAAGCATTTGAACCGGTAATATATATATCATACTTCTCGCTGGCATGAAGTCCATTGACTGCTTTCTCAAAATCTTCGCACATTTGCACTTCGTCAATAAAGACAAAATTCTCTTTACCTGCAACATAATGTGCGTTTACATAATCGTATAATGCGCGATAAGTCAGTAAATCGTCATAATCAGGCAGGTTAAAATTTATCTGTATAATGTTGCAATCCGCATTCTCCGATTCAATATATGCTCTAAATGCTTCTAACAGCTTTGACTTTCCGCTTCGTCTTACACCGGTAATAACCTTGATATCCGGAGTCCCAAGTACATTGATTAACTTATCCAAATACTGTCTACGCTCTATCAGCTTCATCTGCATCATCCTTTCACTAACAGTATGTACTTATTATACTGTTTCTATTAGCCAAAATCAACATTTTTTCATTTTTGGCTAACAGAATGAGGGATGTAGTTTGAATCATCTCTAACAATCAAATGATTCCCCATTCCCAAATTCTCATAATTCCATCCTTTAGGCGCTGAACTATCCAATCCAAATCGACCTGGTTGTCAACGTAATACTCTTTGTCCTGAAATGGGTGTTCATGGTTGTTTCGCATCCAGATGTAAGCGATGCCCTGAAGGAATCGTTTGCATGTCTATCTGTGACAACTATGATTCTTTCCAATGTGATTTAATTGTATTACATCCAAAATCTTTAAGTGATTCAGCAAATTAATAGTTTAGACAATCATCGAAATTTCTTTTAACGAATCAATACTCGGATACCCTCTGCCCGATTCCCACTTCGATATTGCTGTCCTTGAAACAAGCAGAGCTTGGCTGATTGGAAGGTAACATATACTACGAAAAATAGTAAGAATCGTGCTGTCACATAAGCGACACCTATCGTGTCATCAGCTAAAACACTAGGCTTTCACCCGCTAAAAACAATATTTCCTATCGTCTGCCTTCACCATCTGGCAGCAATGTAACAAAATAATAAATAATTCCAAATACAGCTATACTTCCCATCATAATGCCGATCATCTGATTTACACTTACCACATTTCCATGAAATACCGGATTGCAATCAAGAGTGTTTCTTATCGCTTCAACCATTTCATCCGGATAATGTTTTCTCTCCATCTCTCTGAACACTCCATAAAGCATATGATTCTTGATCAATGAAGTGGCATATGTACTCGGAAGATAAGACAGTGCCTTCTGAAGACCTGAACCAAAATTTGAAATTGGCATATAAGCTCCACATATAAAACCATAACCTGCGCTGACAATTGTACCCACAGCCGAAAGCTGTCCCTGTGTTGTCAATGGAAAGCTAATGATACTTG
>NZ_JAXXXI010000044.1:0-71058 GCF_037359455.1 Suilimivivens sp. | reverse complement strand
GGCTGGAATGCCCCGCTTGGAGCAGGAAAGAAGAGAAAAAGCGGGAAAAGTGAGTCCGGGCGGGGCATGGAAGAGAAAAAGGGGCTGAGATGCCCAGCGGGGAGCAGGGAAGAAGAGAAAAAGCGGGAAAAGTGAGTCTAGGCGGGGCATGTGAAGGAAAAAGGGGCTGAGATGCCCCGCCGGAAGCGGGAAAGAAGAGAAAAAGCGGGAAAAGTAAGTCTGAGCGGGGCATGTGAAGGAAAAAGGGGCTGAGATGCCCCGCCTGGAGCAGGGAAGAAGAGAAAAAGCGGGAAAAGTAAGTCTGAGCGGGGCATGGGAGAGAAAAAGGGGCTGAGATGCCCCGCCTGGAGCAGGAAAGAAGAGAAAAAGCGGGAAAAGTAAGACCAGGCGGGGCATGGAAGAGAAAAACAGGCAGTGATGCCCCGCCGGGAGCAAAGGAGAAAGGAAGAGAAGGTATGTTTGCAAACTATCAGGAAATAAAAAAGCGGGTACGACATATAGAAGGGGAATTAAAACAAATAGAAGAGATGGAAAAGAACTGGCCGGCAGGTGAACTGATTTGTACAAGAAACAGTGGACGGTATAAGTGGTATTTAAAAAACAGAAAGCAGTCCATATATTTGCCAAAGAGAGAAAGAAAACTTGCCCAGGAATTAGCGCAGAAAAAGTATCACCAGTTACGCAGGACAGATCTGAAAAGAGAATTATCAGCCTGTCAGAAATATATTCATATGGCGGAAACCAATGAAAATCTGTCAGAAAAGATAATGAAACATGCGGAGTATGAACGATTACTGGGTGGACAGTATGAACAGATAAGTAAGGAACTGGAAGGTTGGATGAAGGAAAAGTTTGAAAAAAATACCGGGTATCCGGAAAATCTTATTGTGAAAGGAACACAGGGGAAAATGCTTCGATCCAAGTCAGAGGCAATCATAGATAAGATGCTGTACAGTGCAGGAATTCCATTTCGGTATGAGGATAAACTAGTTTTTGAAAATATGGTATTGTATCCGGATTTTACGATTCGTCACCCGCTGACAGGTGAATTTTTTTATTGGGAGCATTTTGGATTGATGGATGATTATGATTATGTGAACAGAGCCTGCCAGAAAATAAAAATATATTGTGATAATGGAATTATCCCATCAGTGAACCTGATTCTTACCTATGAAACTAAGGATCATCCATTGCCAATTGATCAGGTGGAAATGCTCATTAAAGAATATTTCATGTGAAGCTGTTTTTAAAAGTATAAGAGTACATGAAGCAGTGTTTCATGATATAATAAGACTGCCACACGAAGCGCGTGCAATCCATTCTTAACAGGAAAAAGGACAGAAAATAACATGATAGAATAAATGAAACAGGAACCAGAAATGAAAAAGGGAGAAGAAAATCATGACATTACAGACAGAACGACTGACTTTACGAAGATGGGAGGAAACAGATGCTGAAAGCCTGTACGAATATGCCAGTGATCCGGATGTTGGTCCGATTGCGGGATGGCCGCCTCATAAAAGTATAGAAGAAAGCCGTGAGGTGATCAGAAATGTATTCTGTGGAGAAGAGTGCTATGCGATATGTGAAAAGAGAAGTGGGAAAGTGATTGGTGCGATTGAATTGAAGCTGAACGGACATACAGATATGACGGAGCAGAATGATGAATGTGAACTGGGCTACTGGCTTGGAAAACCATTCTGGGGAAGAGGATATATGCCGGAGGCAGCGGAAGAAATGCTCCGCCATGGGTTTGAAGACCTTGGCATGAATATCATCTGGTGCGGTTACTATGACAGGAACAGCAAGTCGGAGAGAGTGCAGGAAAAGGTGGGATTTCTTTATCATCATACCTGCAGCGAAGTACCGGTTCCCCTGATGAATGAAGTGCGGGTCGGGCATACAAATTATATGACAAAGGAACAGTGGGAAAAGAGGCATACAAAGGCAGAAAAGGAGTGAGAAAGCAATGAGCATAACAGTGAATATTTATTATTCAGGGGAAAATGGAGCAGCCAGAAGATTTGCACAGGAGATGCTTGTAAGTGGTACAGTGGAGCAGTGCAGACAGGAAAAGGGAAACCTGAAATATGAGTTTTTTTATCCGGTTTCGGATCCGGAAACAGTGCTTCTGATTGACAGCTGGACAGATCAGGAGGCGATTGATCTGCATCATGCTTCTCCGATGATGAAGGAAATTATGAAACTGCGTGAAAAATATGATCTGCATATGAATGTGGAGCGGTATGTTTCGGATGAACAGGGAGTTCCTTCCGGTGATCAGAACTTTATCAGGAAGTAGGAGCAGGATGGGTTGTAAAAGGGAAGCTGATTAAGCAGAATGGGGAATAAGATGGAAATAATTTATAAAAATCTGACAGAAAGAGAACTGGATATTTTTATTGAACATAATGATAATTTCATGCAGTACAAAATATGAGGATCAGGACAGAAAGGAGAACAATGAAAAACGTCGTACTTTTATATAATACTTGCTGTATTTATGAAATCTCGATCCTGAATTATTTCCTGAGTGTGACTGGACAGGAGGTACTCTTTGTTTCGTTGGATGGTGACGAAAAAAGAGCAACAGAAGGTTACCGGATCTGCCCGGAATCTGCCCTTTCACAGATAAAGCCGAAGGAAACCGGGTTAGTTATTATTCCCGGCGGGGATATTGAAGAAATTGACAGGGAAGAAGTGTGGAATATTCTCCGAAGGGTGAAGAAACAGGGCGGAATTCTTGCAGGGATCTGTGCAGGAGTGGATGTACTGGAGCACGCGGGAATCCTTGAGGGGATTATTTCCACGCACGTTGCAGATCTTGATGTGGCAGTTTCAGAGCAGGTGATCACGGCAAGGGCGAATGGTTATGTGGATTTTGCCATAGAAGTGGCAAAGAAGCTGGATCTGTTTGAGGATGAGGCAGATCTTCAGGAAACGATCGCTTTCTTCAGGGATCATCAGAGAGCAGACTAATTACATAAAAAGGATGTATTTTTGATCTGCATTATGTTAGAATAACACTGGTTAGAAAAAACTAACCAGTGTTGTTTTTTTGTGACAAAAGGAGGGGAGAGTTTACACAGAAAACAGGCAGAGAACTTTAGATTCCGCATAATGTTATTGTCAGCAGCTATCCGGATTGACAGGGTTGAGACGTTATACACAATAAATATGCTGGATTTAATGAATTAGAATTTGGAGGTGCATTATGGCAGACAAAATACGAAACGCTTATGAATCATCAAAAAATATATATGACGGTGTTCTTACTCAGGGGAATTTTTTTAGCAGAATGTATATCAGGCTGTTTTGGAGTGGTACTGATGACAATGATATAGCGCGAAAGGTCTTATCGTATATTCCTGACGATTTTTCAGGAAATCTTCTGGATGTTCCGGTTGGAACGGCTGTATTTACGGAACACAAATGGAAGTCCCTGAAAAATGCAGATATTACCTGTCTTGACTATAGTATGGATATGCTTGAACAGGCTAAGAGAAGGTTTAATGGGCATGGACATATTAGGTGTGTTCAGGGTGATGTTGGAAATTTGCAAATGGACGATGAAACATTTGATATTGTACTGTCTATGAATGGATTTCATGCCTTTCCCGATAAGAAAAAGGCATTTCAGGAAATATGGCGCGTTTTGAAACCAGGCGGTGCTTTTATTGCCTGTTTCTATATCAAAGGTAAATCCAAAAGAACGGATTGGCTTGTAAAAAATATTCTTGCAAAGAAAGGCTGGTTTTCTCCGCCATTCCAGAATGAGGAAGAACTGAGAGATATTCTGAGGGAAATGTATAAAAAGATCGACCTCCACATTGATGGATCGATGGTATATTTTCACTGTGTGAAATGATGAATAAAAACATATTGTTATTTTCATATATACAAAAGAATGGGTACCATAAGACTGCCACATGAAGTGTGAGAATCCATTCTTGACAGAAAAAATTTATAAGGAGAAGAAGAGAAAAACACCTGGCAAAGTCTGAGAAGAAACTTCCTTTCCGAGAAGAACAGAAGAACGAAGAAATGAGGATGGAATGAAAAAGGAACAGAAAAGAAAAATTACGCAGTTATTATGGTATGGAATCGCAGGAGCAGTGATTACCATGATCGGGGATTTCCTGCTGCTTGGCGTGGATTCGACCGGAGCAGAAGGAGCCATTTCCCAGTATCTCATGGCAGCAGAAAAGATTTCCTATACGAGGATAGGACTGGCAGGGTTCTTTGGCTTTGTAGGAATACCGGTTACCGCTTTTGGCTATTATGCGCTGTATCAGATGATGGAGGATCGGAAAAGTGCAGCCGCCAGATGGTATAAGGCTTCTGTTTATGGGTATGTGGCATTTGGCGGAGCTATCCATATCATATGCTGTTATCTGGTAACAGGTATGAAAAAGGCACTGGAAACAGGAACAGAAAGTGGGGATATACTGTTCATGATCCTAAAGGAACAGGGCGGATATCTGATCCCCTGTTTTGTTGTCTTTTTTGCCTTTTATCTTATCAATGTTATCATGCTTATTTATATCATAGCAAAAAAGAAAACACCGCTTCCGGGCTGGATGTGGATCCTGAATCCTCTTCTTTTCAAGATTCTGATCAATGGATTTGGAAAACTGGGAACCAGTGCATTCTTTAACGGAACAGCCTGTGCCAATATGAGCCTTGGCGCGCTGATCATACTGGTGGCATGGATGATCGTGATAAGGAAAAGAAAATAGAACCCGAAAAATTTTGTAGATCATTTTTGAAAAAAGCTGTGCAGAGAATGAAAAAACCGACAAAATATACGCCGGAAAAAACCTTTACCATTGAAAAGAACGGATTTCATGGAACCTATTATAAGCCGGAAAAGGATAACTATCCGGGAAAAGTGCTGATCGTATTTGGCGGATCGGTGGGAAGCTATATGCTGACTGAAATGTGTACGGGAAAATATTACGAGGCCGGAATCAATGTAATGGCGGTTGCTTACCGGGATGTACCTGGAGCGCCGGATAAGCTGCAGGGGATTCCACTTGAACTGGTTGAAAATGCTATAGAATGGTACAGGGAGTATGTAGCCAAAAAGGTGGCTGTGCTGATGTTAAGTGCAGGCTGTGCTGTACTGTACTGCTTCCGTCGGAGGATATCTGCAAAAAGGTAATGAAGCGGCTTCAGGAAAAGAACTTTGTCTATCCGTACAGGCATCTGCATTACAGAACAGCCAGTCATTATCTCTGTCCGGCAAAGCCACTGACCGCAAAGCTTTTCCGGGTGGAGAGAAAGCAGCCGCAGGCGTGTGACGAAAGCAGGGAAAAGGCCTTTGAGGATACGATGAAGTTTTTGAAGGAAGAGTGGAAATAAAGGGTTTAATAAAATTAAGCAATTGTTTACCTATACAGGAATTCAGATTCGAAATGAGTTCTGGAATTCATATGATGACATGAATGCAAAGATTTTAGAGAGAATCTAGCAGGGGAAATATAATGAAAAAATGATGATAGATTTATTGATGCATTACGGTTTACAGTCTGGAAAAGAACTGATATAATGCCAATTAAGGAAAGTCAGAGAGCAAAGGCGGCCACCCTCTATTATGGAGGGGCTAATCCCTCCGGACAAAAGAAAGGAGGGCGATGCCAATGGTTACATATTCAGAGCTTATAGAGTTCAGTATGTTCATTGTTACCCTTATTGGATTGTGTTATGCAATCTTCAAGGGAAGAAAATAGCCGCCAACTATTCCCAGTAGTCGACGGCTGTACATAAAAGCTTAAACAACTGAGGGTAGGCCGTTTCTCTGGCTTTTCCTCTGTTTAAGAATAGCATATTAGTCAGACAAAATCAAGAAAAGCTGAGAGATTATTTCAAAGTCTAAAAATTTGGCTGATAGTCATGAAAAAATGCTGAATAAAGCATCAAAGAAAAAGACAGAGCAATATGGTTTGAGTGGAAATTGACCTCCAATTGGTGTATGCAATTTATTGCTGAACATAGGATAACATGTTATAGTACAGTTACATTGAAACTGACAGGCACCGGGAGGAGACTGTATATGAAAAAGAACAGGAAATTTGTTTACATCGGACAGATCGCAGGATCGATGATATTGGGATCGCTTGGAGCTGTTGTGCTGAGTGTGGCAGCAGGAGATGGAATGCCGGAATTAAGTTATCTCTTTATGGGATGTCTGTTTTATGGACCTTTTCTATGCTATCCATTTTTCCTGACAGCCTATGAGGTCTATCTGCTGATCAGCAGGATGTACAGTCGTACCAGGCAGAAAGCTGAAGAAATGTCAGGAGAAGCAGCAGTAATCAGACAGCCGGACCCGCTTTTCTATGATTTCTATGTTATGCTGCTGGCTTTTTTTTATGAGCTGCTTTATCTTTTTTTGGGAAAAAGCATCTCATTCCGTGCAGACTGGCAGGAGCAGCTGATCAATGCAGAGATGCACGCACCGATCTATACGGGATCAGTACTGACGATACTCGTGATTGCCTGCGTGGCGCTGACCGGGTTTCTGATCTTAAAGGTCAGTGACGCTTCAAAAACACCACCGCTTGTTACTGTGCTTGCCATGGCAGCAGTTTATCTTGGAGGTGCTCTGCTTGTGATATTTACCTGGCAGGTATATGCGGACTGGATGGATCTGTATCTGGTACTGGTTCCCCTGAATTATTTTCTGATCACAGCACGGATGATCCTTGTGAAAATGGATGAGTACAGGGAGGATCCAGAGAGAAGCAGTAAGATCGACAGCGTTCCTTTCCTTGGGACTGTCAACCATCTTTTAAAAGAAGCAAAGCGCTGGCCGGCAGCGGCGCTTCTGCTGATGTGGCCCCTTCTTGGCATTCTGATTTTGATTCTGCTGCTGTTTGGCCAGGCACCGGATGCCGTGATCAAGGCCTTTACAGAAACCAGCGATTTCAGGCTTTCCGCACAGACCGCTCCGCCAAATGTTATGGTGGATGAGCATTATCTCTGCACGGTGGCAGCAGGTGGAGATAAAAGGATCGTGCATCCCATCAGACGGGGGATTCGCCATGGCCATGAGGTGACAGTGAACAGGCAGCTCTGTATTGCCAATGCTTTTGAACAGATTCTGGAGGAGAGGACACCAGAGCTTCACCGGAGAGTACGGCATTTTTATGATACCTACGGATTTCCGGTAGCCAGGATGATCCGGAAAAGGTGGATCGCAGATCTTGTGTATCTGCTGATGAAGCCGCTTGAATGGTTCTTTGTTATCGTATTGTATCTGACAGAAGTCCATCCGGAGGATCGGATCGCACTGCAGTATACAGGAAAGGGATTACAGGACTTTGCAGGATGAAAAAGAACGGATGGATTGTTATTATTGTTACACTGATCGCTTTACTGCTGCCGGCAGCCGGTATACAGATTGCATTACATGGGAAAACAGTGCCGCTTGATAAGGGACAGCAGGAAATGATCCTGGATGGAACACAGAGCGGCGAAGCAGGAAACGGGGTGCAGACTGATGTATCAGAGAACGGGGTGCAGACTGATGTATCAGAGAACGGGGCGCAGACTGATACGGTACCGGAGGAGCCGACACCGGCTCCTGTGACAGAAGAGCAGAAAGCCTATTATCTGTCTTTGGAAGCTGCCTGCAGTGACACGCTTTCTGATGGTACACAGATGCGTCTGCTTGCGACAGACAGAGCCTGCGGGAGCAGCTATTATACACTGATCGGGGTAAAGGACGGTGAATGTACCTTTGTCAATACCGATCCCTTTAACGGTTCTGGTGGGGAAGCACTTTTTATTACCTTTCCTGATCAGGAAACAGAAGGGAGAGGGCAGACCGGCTATGCCGGACTTGCCTACAGCGGCGGGAGCCTTGGAAGCTTTTATATCACAGAGGACGGAGGCAGATATTTTCAGGCACTGGAGATCAGCGAGCCGCAGATTCCCCTTTCTGATGATACCACCTACTGTCCCTTCATTATGCCGGAGGAGGTTTATGAAGAGAACGGAGCAATTTATCTTGTGATGGGACAGGGACCGGATGGAGATTACCATGATGAGACCGGTTATCCCAGCGGCCTGTACCGGGCAGAAGACGGTCGCACCTTCCGGTACGTGAAAAGTATATACAGGGAACGCGCAGAGGACTAAAGGTGACTTTGGTCCTTTGCATTTCCTGATAAGAAAATGTACAGATTCATAAATCTGCAGGAAAATACATATAGTATCCTGTATAATGACTGCAGGGTAAGGAACCCGGAAAAGGGGACGTACATGTATGAATCAGAAAAAGAAAAATCATGGAACTAAGGGTCAGACCTCCTTTCTGCTGCTGCATTTTCTGCAGGGAGCATTGATCGGCCTTGGAGCTGTGCTGCCAGGGATCTCAGGAGGTGTCTTAAGTGTGGTATTTGGGGTTTACCAGCCTGTTATGGAACTGCTCTCCCATCCGAGATCAGCCATGAAAAGGTATTACCGGATGCTGATTCCACTGATCCTTGGCGGAGGCTTTGGATTTGTGGTGGTAGCCAGGATACTTGGCTTTCTGCTCACCAGATATCCGGATCCGTCTGTCTGTCTGTTTGTAGGGCTGATCGGCGGTATGCTGCCATCACTCTTTCGGGAGGCAGGGAAAAAGGGAAGAAAAAAGAGTGATCTGCTGATGACAGTGGTCTGCTTTGGAATGATCCTGATACTGCTGACCTTATTGCAGATCATTCAGGTTACCATAGCACCGTCATTTGGCTGGTATCTGTTCTGCGGCTTCTGTATTGCGTTAAGCGTGATCGCACCCGGTATGAGCTTTTCCACACTGCTGATGCCGCTGGGACTGTATACGCCGCTTGTGGATGGGATCGGGAGACTGGACATGGCGGTTCTGATCCCGGCAGGGATCGGGGCACTTCTTACTGTGCTTTTGCTGGCAAGGGCAGTGACGGTGCTGATGGAGCATCATTATGCCATGGTATTTCATGGAATCGTCGGAATCGTCATGGCAGCTACACTTGTGATCATTCCCTTCAGGAGCTTTACGGTGAGCGCTTTTTCCTGCGTGAATAATCTGCTCTGCCTGGCAGTCGGTATTGTGGCAGCCCTGCTGTTGGATCAGTTTAATCAGAGGATCGAAGTGCCGGAGGACTAAATACGATCAGGGAGGCGAAAAAAGAATTGATTCCCGGTGAGGATGTGATAAACTGAGAAGGTAGAATTTTGTAAGGACTTTCGAAGGCAGGGCACATGCAGAGGATCAATGATGATATCAAGACAGGACAATTGAAAAAGAGCTATCTTCTCTGCGGTGAGGAGGCCTATCTCCGGAAGCAGTACAGGGACAGACTGAAGGAAGCCATCATCGGTGATGATACCATGAACTATTATTACCATGAGGGAAAGGAGCTTTCCACAGGGGAGATCATTGATCTTTCCGAGACGCTTCCCTTTTTTGCAGAGCGGAGGCTGATCCTCCTTGAAAACAGCGGTCTTTTTAAAAGCGGTGGTGAAGAACTGGCGGATTATCTGAAGGGTGATACCGGAAGCACCTATTTCGTTTTCGTGGAGGCAGAAGCGGATAAGAGAAGCAGACTTTACAAGACGGTAAAGGATGCCGGCTATGTGGCAGAATTCAAGGTACAGGAGGAAGCAGTCTTAAAGAGATGGATCGTATCCAGAGTCAGGAAGGAAGGCAAGGAAATTTCCGGACAGGCAGTTGATCACCTGATACGGATGACAGGTACTGATATGGAGACGATCAGCAGGGAGCTTGAGAAGCTGTTCTGCTACTGTCTTGACAGACCGGAGATCACCGGCAGTGATATGGATGCCATCTGTGTGAAGCAGCTGACAAGTCACATTTTTGATATGGTAGGAGCTATCGCAGAGAAGAAGCAGAAAAGGGCGCTTTCTCTTTATTATGAGCTGGTGGCACTGAAGGAGCCGCCCATGCGGATCCTGTTTCTGGTAGCAAGACAGTTTAACCTTCTTCTGCAGGTGAAGGAGCTGAAGAAAAAGGGGTATGCCAATAAGGCGGTCGGGGAAAAGGTAGGCCTGCCTGCCTTTATAGCCGGGAAATATATGGCGCAGGCAGACGGCTTTTCAGAGGAAGAGCTGAGGGCAGCCTTAAGAGCCTGTGTGGAAGCGGAAGAAGCAGTCAAGACAGGAAGAATGAATGATAGCATGAGCCTTGAGCTTTTGATTATCAGATACAGCAGTTAAGAGGAAAGGAAGTAACGGTCATGAGTATGGCAGACAAGGTACGCAGCGAAATGGTTGCGGCAATGAAAAACAAGGAAAAGGACAGAAAGGATGCACTTTCCATGCTGCTTTCTGCATTGAAGAACAAAGCTATCGACAAGAGAGAGGATCTGACAGAGGCTGAGGAATTCGAGGTAGTCAAGAAGGAAATCAAGCAGACGAAGGAAACCATGGAGCTTGCACCGGCAGACAGGGAAGATATTAAGGAAGCCTGTGAGAAGAGACTGGCAGTTTATCAGGAATTTGCACCGGAAGAAATGAGTAAAGAGGCTGTCCTTGCGGAGGTAAAGGCGGTTCTTGCAGCACTTGCCATTGATGCACCTTCCATGAAGGACAAGGGTAAGGTCATGAAGGAGCTGATGCCAAGAGTCAAGGGAAGAGCAGACGGCGGCATGGTTAATAAGATCGTGGGAGAAGTACTGAACGGTGAAAAGTAAGCTGACTACTCTCTGCTACATTGAAAAAGAGAACTGTTATCTGATGCTCCACCGCGTGAAAAAGGAGCAGGATATCAATAAGAATAAATGGATTGGTGTAGGAGGCCACTTTGAAGAAGGAGAGAGTCCGGAGGACTGTCTCCTTCGTGAGGTCTTTGAGGAAACGGGACTGACCCTGACCTCATACCGGTTCCGTGGGATTGTGACCTTCTGCAGTGAGAATTATCCGACAGAATATATGTGTCTTTATACGGCAGATGGCTATACGGGAACCCTGACAGAGTGTACAGAAGGGGAGCTTGCCTTTGTTGCCAGAGAAGAGATCACGAAGCTGAAGCTCTGGGACGGGGACAGACTGTTCCTTGAGCTGTTAAAGGAAGAGAGACCTTTCTTTTCCTTAAAGCTCTGCTACCATGAGGATGGAACCTGGTACCGGGCGGTGCTGGACGGGCGGGAGCTTGAGCTTTTTGATATCTGTGATGAAAAGGGAGAGCCTACCGGGGAAGTGATGGAGCGGGGCATGGTACATCACTATGGAAAGATGCACAGGACAGCCCATATATGGATCGTGAACCGGATGCCGGATGGCTCTTATCAGGTGCTTCTGCAGAAAAGGAGTAAGAAGAAGGATTCGTATCCGGGATACTATGATATTTCATCAGCAGGCCATATCCATGCAGGGGACAGCTATCTGCCATCGGCACGGAGGGAGCTTGCCGAAGAGCTTGGTATCGAAGCAGGAGAAGAGGAGCTGCAGCTGATCGGATACCACAGGGCAGACTTAAGGACATCCTTTTATGGAAAGCCTTTTCTGGATCAGGAGATCAGTGCTGTTTATCTTTATGAAAAGCCGGTCCGGATCGCTGATCTTATCCTTCAGGAAAGTGAAGTGGAAGGTGCAGCCTTTTTTGAACTGGAGGAGGCACTTTCAAAAGTCAGAAACGGCACCCTGCCAAACTGCATCTACGAGGATGAGCTGCAGATGGTGAAGGATGCTCTTATTTCGATGGGAAAATACCAAGAAGACTGACCGAGAGCTTTTCTTCCTGTAATATGTTCATAGTGATCCTCCTGTTTTTACCAGTATAGAGCAAGGAGAAGAAACTGGCAAGAATTTGCCTTTTTTCGGGAAGAGGTGTAAAATCCTATATTTAAGGAGTGATATTATGAAAGAGCCATTGGTAAGTATCATTGTACCAGTATATAACGGAGAAAGGTCGATTGAAAGATGCCTCCGCAGCATACAGAACCAGACCTATCGGAACATTGAGGTTATTGTAGTCAACGACGGCAGCACAGACCATACGGATCGTATCATCCGTAAATATGCAGAGCAGGATTCCAGATTCTGTTATATTAAAAAGGAAAACAGCGGTGTTTCTGATAGCAGGAACATTGCCATGAAGCGGGCCAGAGGAGAGTATTTCCAGTTTGTGGACGGAGATGACTGGTTAGTCAAGCATGCAACAGAGGAGTTTGTAAGGACTGCGCTTCTGTATGACTGCGAAATGGTGATCTCGGATTACAACAGGGTAAGGGGCAGGACGATCATGGTGAGGGGGCATGTAGAGGCAGGACCGGTTCTGACAAGAACCAGATTTGCCGAAAACATGATGTCTGCGCCGGCTAACTTTTACTATGGTGTTCTCTGGAATAAGTTTTACAAGGCAGACATTATCAGGAGATTTGCTCTTCAGTGTGATACCCAGCTTGACTGGTGTGAGGACTTCCGGTTTAATCTGGAGTATCTGCAGTATGTAGGTAAGGTTGGTGTGATCAATAAGCCGCTCTATTACTATGTAAAGACCAAGGGAAGTCTTGTGGATACGCAGGCAGGAAGTCTGCAGCTGACCATGAAGACCAAGAGAAAGCTGTTTGATTATTATAAGGATCTGTATCAGATGCTGGATCTGTATGAAGGGAACAAATTCCGGATCCAGATGTTTTATTTCTCTTTTGCCCACGATAAAATAAAAGGAATTAAGACCGCATGACAAATTATATTTTTGATCTTTATGGAACCCTGATTGACATTCATACAAGCGAAAGCAAGGCCTCTCTGTGGAAGGAAGTGGCTTTGCTTTTTTCGATGAATGGTGTGCCCTATGCGGAAACAGAGCTGCGTAAAAGCTACCTTCGTCTGTGTAAGGTGGAGGAAGGACGCCAGTGGGACCGGCAGAAAAAAATGAGAGATGGGAGCCTTTTGAAAAGAGAAATTGAGCTCCCGCTTGACAGGGTATTTACCGGCCTTTTTACAGAGAAGGGCATAGAGCCATCGGAGGAAAAGCTTAAACTTATGGCAACAGCTTTCCGGGCACTGTCAACTTACTATATCCGGCTTTATGATGGTGCGGAAGATCTTTTGAAAAGATTGAAAAGATCAGGAAAAAAGATCTATCTGCTTTCCAACGCGCAGCGGATCTTCACAGAGCCGGAGATGAAGATGCTGGGGATTTATGAGCTGTTTGATGGGATTTTATATTCTTCGGATGCCGGTGTAAAGAAGCCATCCCATTATTTCTTTGAGGATCTTTTCGAGAAATATGGACTTAAGAAGGAGGATTCTGTCATGATCGGGAATGAATACGAAGCAGATATCCTGGGAGCGGATGCGTTTGGGATTACAAGTATGTACGTCCATACCAGCCAGTCTGGCAAAAGACCGGAGAAGCTGCCGGATGGCTGTATGGAGATCGCAGTCATCGGAGAAGTATTTTAGAAACAGAACCTTCAAGGGGCAGAAATGGACTTGACAAGCAGGCGTCTGCCTACTAAGATAGATTTAATGAGTTATGAAAAGGTAGTGACAAAGAGGAGTACCTGTTTATTCAGGCATCAGAGAGGATATTCCATCGGCTGAAAGAATATCTGGCAGTGGATACAGGGAAGGTAGCTTTGGAACCGGAGAGCTGAACAGCGTTCTGGCAGCTGCAGAGGTTTTTGCAGGTTGAAGGAATCCAGGTAGGTTCTCACGGCTGATCCCCGTTAACGGATAGTGCTTTCGGCAGATGCCGGCGGCAGTGAGTGACAAGCAAAGGTGGTACCGCGTAGAAATGACGCCCTTTACAGAAGAGATTCTGTAAAGGGTTTTTTATGTCATAGGAAATTACTCTGTAATGTTCCAATGACATAAAAAAACCTCCTGGCAGGATCGCACTGCGGCGGAAGGGTAGATGTCGCTTAAAGCGACCCGCCGCAGGCGGAGAATCCTGCAAGCAGGATTCTTTTTTAAACAGAAAAGGAGAAGATGATGAGCAGAGAACTTGCAAAGACCTACGATCCCAAGGGGATTGAGGACAGAATCTATGACAAATGGCTTGCGAAGAAATACTTCCATGCAGAGGTGGATCATTCCAAAACACCGTTTACGATCGTAATTCCCCCTCCGAATATCACAGGACAGCTCCATATGGGACATGCCCTTGACAATACCATGCAGGATATCCTGATCCGTTATAAGAGGATGCAGGGCTATAATGCACTCTGGCAGCCAGGAACAGACCATGCCAGCATCGCTACAGAGGTTAAGATCATTGAAAAGCTGAAGGAAGAAGGCATCAGCAAGGAAGATCTTGGCAGAGAAGGGTTCCTTAAGAGAGCCTGGGAGTGGAAGGCTGAGTACGGCGGAAGGATCATTGAACAGCTGAAAAAGCTTGGCTCCTCCTGTGACTGGGACAGAGAGCGTTTTACCATGGACGAGGGCTGCAATAAGGCAGTTACCGAAGTATTCTGCAAGATGCACGAAAAAGGCTGGATCTACAAGGGCAGCAGGATCATCAACTGGTGTCCGGTATGTAATACCTCCATTTCTGATGCCGAGGTAGAATATGAAGAGCAGGCAGGCCATTTCTGGCATATCAAGTACCCGCTGATCGAGGATGACGGAACTGTAAGTACCACAAGATTCCTTGAGTTTGCGACTACAAGACCGGAGACTATGCTTGGTGATACTGCAGTAGCAGTCCATCCCGATGATGACAGATATAAGGATATCGTTGGAAAGAAGCTGATGCTCCCTATTATCAACAGAGAGATCCCGATCATTGCAGATGCTTATGTTGACAGAGAGTTTGGTACCGGTGTAGTTAAGATCACACCTGCCCATGACCCGAATGACTTTGAGGTTGGAAAGCGTCACAATCTGCCGGAGATCAATATTCTGAATGATGATGCCACCATCAATGAAAACGGCGGCAAGTTCTGCGGTATGGATCGTTATGCAGCAAGAGAGGCCATTGTAAAGGAACTGGATGAGATGGGACTCCTTGTAAGGATTGAAGATTATACTCATAATGTAGGTACCCATGACAGATGTAAGACAACCATCGAGCCCATGATAAAGAAGCAGTGGTTTGTCAGGATGGATGAACTGATCAAGCCCGCAGTAAAGGCTGTAAAGGACGGGGACATCCAGCTGATCCCGAAGAGAATGGAAAAGACCTACTTCAACTGGACAGACAATATCAGAGACTGGTGTATTTCCAGACAGCTCTGGTGGGGTCACAGGATCCCGGCATATTACTGTGATGACTGCGGAGAAACCGTAGTAGCAAAGCAGACGCCTGAGAAGTGCCCTAAGTGCGGCGGCACTCACTTTACACAGGATCCGGATACCCTGGACACCTGGTTCTCATCAGCACTCTGGCCGTTCTCCACACTTGGCTGGCCGGAGCAGACAGAGGATCTGAAATATTTTTATCCGACAGATGTACTGGTAACCGGCTATGATATTATCTTCTTCTGGGTTATCCGGATGATCTTCTCCGGCTATGAGCAGATGGGAGAAAGACCGTTTAAGACAGTTCTGTTCCATGGACTTGTCAGAGATTCTAAGGGACGTAAGATGAGTAAGAGCCTTGGCAATGGGATCGATCCTCTGGAGATTATCGATCAGTATGGTGCAGATGCCCTGCGTCTTACCCTGATCACCGGTAATGCACCGGGTAACGACATGCGTTTCTACTATGAAAGAGTAGAGGCGAGCAGAAACTTTGCAAACAAGATCTGGAACGCATCCCGTTTCATCATGATGAACATGCCGGAGGAAGGACTTCAGGTTACAGAGCCTGTTCTGCAGCCGGTAGATAAGTGGATTCTTTCCAAGCTGAATGCCCTGATCAAGGATGCTACCGAGAATATGGATCATTTTGAACTGGGAATCGCGGTACAGAAGGTATATGACTTTATCTGGGATGAGTTCTGTGACTGGTATATCGAGATGGTAAAACCCCGTCTTTACAATACAGATGATCAGGAAAGCAAGAATGCAGCACTCTGGACCTTAAAGACAGTCCTGTTAAATGCGCTGAAGCTGCTCCATCCTTATATGCCGTTTATCACAGAAGAAATTTTCTGTACCCTGCAGTCAGAAGAGGAATCGATCATGATCTCAAGCTGGCCGGTATATCAGGATGACTGGAGCTTTGCAAAGGAAGAACAGGATATCGAGACGATCAAGGATGCAGTCAGAGGTGTGCGTAATATCCGTACCGAAATGAATGTAGCACCAAGCCGCAAGGCCATGATCTATGTAGTCAGCGAAAAGGAAGAGGTCCGCAGAGCCTTTACAGAGGGAAAGCTGTTCTTCACATCTCTTGCCGGAGCTTCCGAGGTTGTGATCCAGGAGGATAAGAACGGTATTGCAGAGGATGCGGTTTCTGTTGTGATCCATGGTGCGACTCTTTACATTCCTTTCGCGGAGCTTGTGGATATCGCACAGGAGATCGAGAGACTGAAGAAGGAAGAGAAACGTCTGACCGGCGAGCTTGCCAGAGTCAATGGTATGCTGAGCAATGAGAAGTTTATGGGCAAGGCACCACAGGCCAAGATTGATGAAGAAAAGGCAAAGCTTGAGAAATATACCCAGATGATGGAGCAGGTAAAGGAAAGACTTGCACAGCTAAGCAAATAAAATAAAGCAAACGGAAGAAGGGAGCCAGTTACGTGACGGCGTTTGAGCAGGCAGAACAATATATCAACGAGATACCGAGATTTGCCGGGAAAAATACAGTAGAGGATACGTCCCGCCTGCTTACGATCGCCGGCTGTGACAGGCTCCCTTTTCCTGTGATCCATGTAGCCGGTACCAATGGGAAGGGCAGTGTATGTGCCTGCCTTGCGTCTATTCTGAAGGAGAGCGGAAGGAGAGTCGGGATCTTTACGTCTCCCCATCTTGTGGATATCAGGGAGCGGATCCGTATCGATGATGAGATGATATCAGAGAACCGGTTCGCTGAGGTATTCCGGGAGGTTCAGATACTGGCAGAAGAAGGGAAGAAGGAGGGATTGTCACATCCTTCCTTCTTTGAATATCTGTTTCTGATGGCAATGATCTATTTCAGGGATGAAAAGCCGGATGCTGTGATACTGGAAACCGGTCTGGGAGGCAGACTGGATGCAACAAACAGTATAAAGCATCCGGCACTCTGTGTGATCACGGAGATTGGATTTGACCATATGCAGTACCTTGGTAATACGCTGGAGGAAATTGCGGGAGAAAAGGCCGGTATTATCAAAAAGGGAGTACCTGTTATATTCCCGGACAGACGGCCTGAGACGACAAGGGTGCTGGTGAATCGTGCAAAAGAAATAGGAAGCCGGGCGGTTCTGCTCGAAAAAAGCAATATTTTGGATATAAATACAGGGAATAAAAACATTGATTTTTCATTGCATACTGGTTATTATAATTATATTGGGCTGTCACTTCATATGGTTGCACTTTACCAGGTGGAAAATGCCTCTCTTGCAGTTCTTGCAGCAGAAGAACTGAACAGGGAAGGATATCTGATCGAGGAAGAAGCCATAAGGAAGGGACTTCTGGGTGCATACTGGCCGGGGCGGATGGAAGAGGTACAGCCCGGCATTTTTTTGGATGGTGCCCACAATGAAGATGGGATAGAGGCGTTGCTTGCAACAGTAAAAGCAATACCCTGCAGGGGAGAGAGAAAGCTTCTGTTTGGGGTAGTTGCGGACAAGCAGTATGAAAAGATGATCAGGAGGATAGCAGAGAGCGGTCTCTTTACAGAGATTGCGGTCACGACACTTTCCTCTGACCGAAGTGCGTCTCTTACAGAGCTTTCGAAGCTATGGAGGCAGTATGAATTACCCTGCCGCTTTTATGAAGATGCAGGAGAGGCCTTTGGATGGCTGCTTGCAGGCAGAAAAGAGGCTGACGTGATTTATGTTGCCGGTTCGTTATATTTGATAGGGCAGATAAAGAGCCTTAAGAGGAGAACACCGGATGATAGATTTTGAAGAAGAATTAAAGAAGTTTCACCCAAGTCTTGAGGTTGAGGATGCTGCAGAAGCGATCTACGGACAGGATCTGACGGATGTGGCAGATATATTGATACAGATGGTAGAAAAGGCAAAAGAAAAGACGGAAGCAGAAGAGGAGTAACGGCATGATCTGTTATAATTGCGGCTGTCGTTTATCAGAGCAGGACTTCTGTACCGGATGCGGCGCTGATGTATCACTTTATAAGAAGGTGATATACCTTTCCAACCGTCTTTATAATGACGGACTGGATAAGGCGTCGGTAAGAGATCTGTCAGGAGCGATCGCCAGTCTGAAAGAAAGTATTAAACTGAACAAGAACAATATTGATGCGAGAAATCTTCTGGGACTTGTTTATTTTGAAATGGGAGAAGCGGTATCCGCCCTTGGTGAGTGGGTCATCAGCCAGAATCTCCGCCCGAAGAAAAATATCGCCAATGATTATATTGACATGATCCAGAATAATCAGGCGAGACTCGATGGCATCAACCAGACGATCAAGAAGTACAATCAGGCACTTGCGTACTGCTGGCAGGACAGTCAGGATCTGGCTGTGATCCAGCTTAAGAAGGTGCTTTCCAATAATCCGAAGTATGTCAGGGCACACCAGCTTCTGGCGCTGCTTTACATGAACACAGAGGAATGGGAGAAGGCCAGAAGAGAGCTGGAGAAATGTGAGCAGATCGATACAGGCAATACCACAACACAGCGTTATCTGAAGGAAGTCACGCATATGCTGGTTCCTGAGGAAAGCCAGAAGGGCAGTACGAGGAAAAAGGCTTCTTCTGATGAGATCATCCGTTATCAGAGCGGAAATGAAACGATCATCCAGCCTGTCAATGCAGCGGAGAAGAAAGGGGTATCCTCCCTTCTGAATCTGGGGATAGGACTTGTGATCGGTATCGGGATCGCCTGCTTCCTGATCCTTCCGGCAAGGATCCAGAAAGCCAAGGCAGATATTAACAATGATCTGAGGGCAGTCAGTGAACAGTCGGATGCCAAGACAGCGACCATAGATGAGCAGGAACAGAAGATCAGGAGCCTGACAGATGAAAATACACAGCTGACAAGCCAGCTGGCAGCACTGGAGGGAACGGATGGTGCCCTGCAGGCAACAGACGGGCTGATGATGGCTGTGAACGCATATCTGACAGATCCGGAGGACATTGAAACAATCGCAGGTTACATGGAGGCCATGGAGCCGGATGAAAATGGGGAGGAAGAGGTAAAGCACTCGAACTCCTATGAAACACTCCGCAAGCAGTTCCTGACACAGGTTTCTGAAAAGCTTGCAGCTTACTATTACGGACTTGGTAATGACAGCTACAGAAATGGAGATTACGGAGCAGCGATCCCGAATCTGAAGCGAGCCTTTACTTATGACAATACGAATGCTGATGCCCTGTTCTATCTGGGTAACTGCTACCGGGAGAACGGAGACGATGATAAGGCCAAGGAGATTTATGCACAGGTAATGGATGACTTTGCGGGAACAGACAGGGCATCCAAGGCAGAAACCTATCTGGCAGAGATCAATAATCAGAATTAAATGAAATAACCTGCAGCAGCTCTAGGCAGAAGGATCAGGATTGCAGGAGCAATATCGTTTACAAAAGAGAACATGATAAGCATGTTCTCTTTTTTTTACGTCTTTACAGCTGTAAAAGTGGAAAAGACCAGGGAAAGACAGAATAAGGAGGGAAAAATGGAAGAGGAATTCAAGGTAATTGACAATTATCTGATGGTCAGGATGCCGGCAGAGGTGGATCATCATGCATCAGAATATATCGGACGGACTGCGGACAGATATATTCTGAAGGAAGGAGTAGGAAATGTAGTGTTCGATTTTGAGAAGACCAGGTTTATGGACAGCTCCGGGATCGGGATCATCATAGGACGATATAAGAAGATCACTTGTTTTGGAGGCAGGGTTTTTGCAGTCAATGCGGATGCAAGGATCAAAAAGACACTGATGCTCTGCGGATTGCATAAGGTGATTGAGATCATGGAATAGAATCAGAAAACAAAGAAAAAGAAAGGCATAAGGGGAAAACGATGGAAACGGGAAGACGTCTGGAAAACAAACATGCAGGATCGGAAATGACGAAAAATGAAATGCAGATACAGTTCACTGCTGTGTCAGAAAATGAGGCATTTGCAAGGATCGCAGTGGCTGCTTTTGTAACACCATTAAATCCGACACTGGAGGAGATCGCAGATATCAAGACAGCGGTATCTGAGGCTGTGACGAATGCAATTATCCATGGTTATGATGGCATGACGGGAAAAGAACAGAATCAGGTATACATACACTGTCTGCTGAACAGGGATGTACTGCAGGTAGAGGTCATAGATGAAGGAAAGGGCATTGAAGATGTGGAAAAGGCCATGGAGCCCATGTATACCACCAAACCTGATATGGACAGATCCGGTATGGGCTTTGCTTTTATGGAGGCTTTTATGGATGAACTGGAAGTGATATCGGAGCCTGGACAGGGAACTACGGTGCTGATGAGCAAAAAGCTGGGGACACTGCCATTTATTGACCGTGAGGAGTGATCTGACATGGAAAATACAGTACTGATCAGGCGGGCACAGGCAGGAGAAAGAGAATCGAGAGAAGTACTGATAGAACAGAATCTCGGACTGGTACACCATATTGTAAAACGGTTTCTGAACAGAGGCTATGAAGCAGAGGATCTGTTTCAGATCGGGGTGATCGGCCTGATCAAGGCGATCGATAAATTTGACACAGGATATGAGGTGAAATTTTCCACCTATGCGGTTCCGTTGATCACCGGAGAGATCAAACGGTTTATCAGGGATGACGGGCTTGTTAAGGTGTCAAGAACATTGAAGGAAAATGGCAGCCGGGTGAAATATGCCAGGGAGAGACTGCTCAAAAGCCTCGGAAGAGAACCAACACTTGAAGAGGTAGCCCTTGAGGCGGCACTGACGACTGAAGAAGTGATCCTGGCAATGGAGGCAGGCGCCAGGGTGGAATCTATTTATCAGTCTGTATATCAGAGTGATGGAAATGAGATCTATCTGGTAGACCAGCTGGCAGATGAAAAAGGAGATGAGCAGGAAAAGCTGCTGGACCGGCTGTTGGTGAAGCAGCTCTTAAAAAGCCTGCCGGAAATGGAACGGACACTGATCACGCTCCGGTACTTCAGGGACAAGACCCAGACGGAGGTAGCGGGACTGCTCGGGATCAGTCAGGTCCAGGTGAGCAGGATGGAAAAAAAGATTTTGCTGGGATTGCGGGAGAGGATGATTTGATTTACAATAGCGGGAAGAGATGCTTCAGATAAAAGAAGAGAAAAGGAACAGGAAACAGGATGAAATTACTGCATACAGGAGATCTGCATATTGGTAAAACAGTAAATGATTTTTCCATGCTGGAGGATCAGAAGGAAATTCTTTCACAGATCCTGTTACTTGCCAAGGAAAATCAGGTAAATGGCGTGATCCTTGCGGGAGACATTTATGACAGGGCAGTACCTTCCGGAGATGCGGTTCTTGTGTTCAATGATTTTCTGACTGCCCTTGCCAGAGAGGGGATCACTGTATATATGATCAGTGGCAATCATGATTCTCCAGAACGGATAAGCTACGGAGAAGAGCTCCTGCGGGAGCAGGGGATCATGATCGCAGGGGTGTATCATAATGAGATCACTGTGATCCATACGAAGGATGCTTATGGAGACGTGGACATTTTGCTGCTGCCTTTTATCAAACCTTCAGCAGAGGCTGCAGGAACAAGTGAGGAGGCCGTGGCGAAGGCACTTGGGAAATACTGGGAGAAGGAAGCTGCGGAAAGATCTAAGCTGCCAGCCGGACAAAGCAGGCAGGATACCAAACGACGGATACTTGTGACACATTTCTTTGTGACGGATGCCGGAAAGGAACCACTGCTTTCAGACAGCGAAACGACAATCCATGTGGGCGGCATTGACAATGTGGATGCCTCTGTATTTGACGGGATGGATTATGTGGCTCTTGGTCATATCCACAGACCGCAGCAGATCGGAAACAGACAGGTATATTATGCGGGTTCCCCACTTTCTTATTCCTTTTCAGAAGCAGGACAGAAAAAGAAGGTATTACTGATCGAGCTTAAGGAAAAGGGAAACTGTCAGGTGACAGAGCTGCCGCTTACCCCTCCAAGGGAAATGAGAAAGCTTGAGGGCAGTATGGAGGAGCTTCTGAGGCAGGGAGAAGAGGATCAGAACAGAGAAGATTATGTGCAGGCCATTCTGACAGATCAGAAGGAGCTGGTTGATCCTATGGGAGTCTTAAGAAGCGTGTATCCCAATGTGATGCAGGTAGTCAGGAAAGAAACGGCTGGCAGTCTGCAGTATACGGGAGAAGAACTGAAGCTGAAAAGAAGGGATCCGTTGACGATTCTTGAAGATTTTTACGGATTTGTCAGAGAAGAGGCGCTGACGGAAGAAAAGAAAGCGCTTCTGGTACAGATGATAAAGGAGACAGAGGAATGAAGCCGATCACACTGACCATCTGCGGGTGGGGGCCATACCGGGATGAGCAGCCACCTATTGATTTTGAGGTACTTGGGAGCAGAGGACTGTTTTTGATCACAGGTGCAACAGGAGCCGGAAAGACCACTATTTTTGACGCGGTCACATATGCACTGTACGGGGATCTGAGCGGAAAAACGAGAGAAAAGGGCAGTGTCAGAAGTGATTTTGCTGCTCCTTCTACCAAAACCTATGTAGAGCTTGTAATGGAGCATGGGGGAAAGCGGTATCGTATCCGGAGAAATCCGGAATATATGCGGCCAAGAAAACGGCAGTCAAAAAATGGTGAGCTGACGAAAGAGAAGGAAAACGCATATCTGACTATGCCTGATGGAAGCTGCATCGAAGGAAGCAGTGAGGTGACAGCCAGGATCAGGGAGCTCCTTAAGGTAGACATCAATCAGTTCAGACAGCTTTCCATGATCGCACAGGGAGAATTCACAAGACTTCTTACTGCACCATCTTCGGAAAAGTCAAAGATCTTCCGGGAAATTTTTGATACAAAGCTTTATGAGAGGCTGGAGGCAAAGCTGAAGAACAGCTCTGCAGAACTTTACAGGCAGGTAATGGAATACCGCCATCGTATGGAAGAAGAGGTTTCTGTATTTTCACCTGATGAGGAACTGAAAGCGGAAGTAGAGGCACTTGTGGCGGAGGCAGGTATCTACTCGGAACGTCTGCTTCCCTTTCTTAAGGAGAAGATAAGCGTTTTCCTCAGCGAAGAAAAGAGGCTGCATTCAGAGGAAAAGAAAGCGGAAGAAGAGATCGAAGAGCTTGCAGGTATCGTGAAGGAAGCAGAGCAGACAAAGGCGCTTATGGAACAGCTTGCAAAAGAACGGGAAAAGCAGAAGAGCCTTGTAGAAAGGGAGCCTGATTACCGGCAGATGGAAGAACGTCTGCAGAGGGCAGGAGAGGCAGCAGCTGTGCGGGAATATGAGCTGCTTTTGCAGAACCGGGAAGAGCAGAGGAAGACCTGTGAAAAGAAACTGCAGCTTTCTGAAAGGGAGCTGGAAGGCCTCTTACAGAAGCAGGAGGAACAGCGTACCCTTGTGGAACTGGCAGGGCAGATAGCAGAGGCCTTTGACATGAAGGAAAGGTGTGAAGAAGCAGAAAGGCTCCGGCAGGAAAAAGAAACGGCACTCAGGGAAAAGAAGCAGGAATTTGGTGCTTTGCAGGTCAGGTATGAGAAAGCAGAGAAAGAGGCAGAAGCGAGCATCCATGACTATGAAAATGCAGAGAGGAGATACCGGCATGGTATTGCCGGCATACTGGCACAGGATCTGAAGGAAGGAGAGCCCTGCCCGGTCTGCGGAGCCCTGTCACATCCCTGCAGACAGGAAAGAGAACAGGGTGTGCCAACGGAAGAAGAATTAAAAGAAAAGAAGCTGTTTTCAGAGAAGAAAAGGCAGGAGCTTTTGAAGATCCATGGAGAAACGAGAGCCTGCAGGGAGGCCAGGGATCTGCTGGATAGGGAGGCAGAGAAAAGCCGGAGGATGCAGCAGGAGCTGATAGAGAAAATGCAGGAGCTGCCAGCAGAGATCAGGGAATATCCTGATTTTCATAAAAGATCAGATTTCGAAAAGCAGAGGAAGGAAGCAGAGGAGATCTGTCTTCGTATTTCAGAAAAGAAAAAAACAAAAGAGGCACTTAGGCAGGAAAGACAGGTGCTTTTGGAAAAAGAAGGGCTTGCCAGGGGAAACTTCCGGGATGAGCTGCAAAAGGCTGGCTTTATAGGGGAAGAAGAATACCGGGCTGCTTTTCTTCCGGAACAGAAACGGAAGGAAGAGCAGGAAGCAGTAAGGGATTACAGACAGCGGTGCCATGCTAAGGAGCACCTGATCCATCATCTTGAGGAAGAGCTTAAGGTGCGGGAGCAGAGAAACCCGGCAGAGGAGCAGCAGAAGCTTGCAGAGATCCGGAAAAAGAAAGACAGTCTTACAGAAGCAGGCAGCCGTCTCTGGAAAAACAGGAATGAAACGGAAAAGCTGTACCATTCTTTAAAAGAAAAGAAGGAAAAGAGCACGGCTCTTTCTGAAAAGTACGGTATCATCAAGGATCTGGATGATGCCGTAAATGGAAATAACAAGAAACGTCTTGTGCTGGAGCAGTATGTACTTGCTGCTTATTTTGAGGAAATCCTGAAGGCGGCAAATCTGCGCCTTGCCATGATGAGCGGCGGCCGGTATACCCTGTATCGTACCAAAGAGGTGACTGACGGAAGGAGTAAGGATAGTCTGGATATGGAGGTGCTGGACTATTATACCGGAAGGTACAGATCCGTGAAAACACTTTCGGGAGGCGAAACCTTTAAGGTGTCCTTATCCCTTGCACTTGGAATGAGTGATGTAGTACAGGCATATTGCGGTGGAATACAGGTAGATGCACTGTTCATCGATGAGGGGTTTGGATCCCTGGATCAGGAATCTCTAGAACAGGCATGTCAGACGCTGATGAGTCTTGCAGAGAGCGACCGGATGATCGGGATCATTTCCCATGTACCGCTTCTTTCTGAAAAAATCGAAAATCAGATCCAGGTTAAGAAAACCAGTACTGGAAGTACGTATCAACTTGTGGTATTCTAAAAGAGTATGCGGTAAAACCGCAGAGTGAGTCCGACCCGCATTGCGTGTCAGCGAAGGAGGAAGCTTAGTTAAATGGAAAAAAGAGCAGATGTCATTATTATAGGAGCAGGACCCGGAGGCATATTCTGTGCCTATGAGCTGCTTCGTCAGAAGCCGGATCTGAAGGTGATCGTCATTGAAAAAGGACGTTCCATAGAGAAAAGAGTGTGCCCAAAGAGAACAACTCTGCAGTGTGTAGGCTGCAAGCCCTGTTCCATTACAACAGGATTTGCCGGCGCCGGCGCATTCTCAGATGGAAAGCTTTCCCTTTCCCCGGATGTAGGCGGCAATCTGCCGGAAATTCTCGGCTATGAAAAGACAGCAGAGCTGATCCATGAATCAGATGAGATCTATCTGAAATTTGGAGCAGACAGAAATGTTTATGGTATAGATAAGCAGGATGTGATCCGCGAGATCAGAAGAAGGGCTATTGGTGCAAATTTAAAGCTTGTCGAGTGCCCGATCAGGCACCTTGGAACAGAGGAAGGCTACAAGATCTATGCAAAGCTTCAGAAGCATCTGATGGATGAGGGAGCAGAGCTGATCTTTAATACTATGGTGGAAGAGATCCTGGTAGAGGATGGAAAGGCAGTTGGCGTCAGAACCGATAAGGGAGATGTTTACTACGGCAGTGAAGTGGTATCCGCAGTAGGAAGGGAAGGTGCTGACTGGTTTAAGGATAAATGCGAAGAGGTTGGGATCGAGACCACGCCTGGCACCGTAGATGTTGGTGTGCGTGTTGAGGTCAGAGATGAGGTCATGCAGTATCTGAATGATAATCTGTATGAAGCCAAGCTGATCTATCATACGCCGACTTTTGATGATAAGGTAAGAACCTTCTGTACCAATCCTTCCGGAGAAGTGGCAACAGAATATTATGAGGGCGGCCTTGCTGTTGTCAATGGGCATGCCTATAAGGCAAAGGATCATAAGACACACAATACCAATTTTGCGATCCTTGTCAGCAAGAATTTTACGAAGCCGTTCAAGACACCGATCGAATATGGCAAGCAGATCGCACAGCTTTCCAATATGCTCTGTGGCGGCAGGATCCTGGTACAGACCTTTGGTGATTTTAAGAGAGGCAGAAGAACTACAGAAGAAAGACTCTGCAGGAATAACCTGATCCCTACCCTGAAGGATGCAGTACCCGGAGATCTTTCCCTGGTATTCCCTCACAGGATCATGGTGGATATAGAGGAGATGCTGGAAGCACTTGATAAGATCACACCGGGTATTGCCAGTGATGAGACTCTTCTTTATGGTGTGGAAGTAAAGTTTTATTCCAACAGAGTAATCGTAAACAGTGATTTTGAAACGAGCATTAAGGGACTTCGTGCTATTGGGGACGGTGCCGGTGTGACAAGAGGACTCCAGCAGGCATCAGCTAACGGTATCAGTGTGGCAAGAAGTATCTTAAAGGGAATGAATGCATGAGAAACAGAAACAGGCGCATGGCAGCAGCACTCCTTACAGTGCTGCTCCTGCTTCTTTCAGGCTGTATGGATTCGCTGAAAGGCTCCAAAGTTGTGCTGACGACCGGATTTGAGAAAAATGAGGTGTTCCGGATCGAGGATATGTCCTGTACACTCCCGGAAGCCATGGTTTATCTGATCAATACCAAGAACCGGTATGAAAGTGTATACGGCAGGGAAATATGGAATGTCAGCCTGGATGGTGTGACACTGGAGGAAAATATTAAGGAAACTGTCCTTGCACAGCTCGCACAGCAGAAAACCATGAACCTTCTGGCAAGACAGAACGGAGTGGCTTTGAGTGAAGAGGAGGAGGCCAGGGTCATGCAGGCGGCAGAAACTTATTTCCAGTCCTTGAGCGAGGAGGAAAAGAGCGCGCTGCAGATCACAGTAAAGGATGTAGAGGAGCTGTACCGGGAATATGCACTGGCAAGAAAGGTCTACCAGTATATCATCAAGGATATCAATCCGGAGATCAGTGATGATGAAGCAAGAACCATAACAGTCCAGTATATTTATTTCAGAACCTGTATCCTTGATGGCAGCGGAAAGAAGATCGAATATTCTGCAGAAGAGAAGCGGGAGATCCTAAAAAAAGCGGAGGAGGTTCGTTCACTGCTGAAAAACGAAGAGGCAGATTTTGAGGAGCTGATCCTGAAATACAGTGACAGCGAGGAAGGAACCTGCTCCTTTGGAAAAGGTGAGAAGGATCAGGCCTTTGAGGATGCCGCCTTTAATCTGGAGACGGATGAGATCAGTGATATTGTAGAGACACCGGATGGTTATTATCTGATCAAATGTATCAGTACCTTTAACCGTACCGAGACCGATGCCAATAAGGTCAAGATCGTGGAGAAAAGGCGGGAAGAGGTATTTGGGCAGGAGTATGAGGACTTTGTTGCAGCCCTGACCCGGAATCTTAATGAAGATCTATGGCAGAGTGTGTCTCTTGCTGGGACAGAGAATATTACGACATCCGATTTCTTTGATGTCTTTAATAAATTCTTTGACGGAATTTTATAAAAAGTTAATAATTGCCGGAAACCCTGATGTTTCCTGATGTTTCACATGATTTGTTAGCACTCATTAATAATGAGTGCTAATTTTGCCTTGACTTTTCGGATTGACAGAACTACACTATTTCCTAGATGTAATAAACTGAAATGGAATATAAGCATTGATACAGGAAAGAAAAGGAGTGATTACCATGGCAGAAAAGCATGGAAGCTTATCAATTAACAGTGAAAACATATTCCCGATTATAAAGAAGTGGCTGTATTCAGATCACGATATCTTTTACAGAGAACTGATCTCTAACGGCTGTGATGCGATCACGAAGCTGAAGAAGCTGGATATGATGGGAGAGTATGAGCTGCCGGAGAATTATAAGGCAAGGATTGATGTTGTAGTGGATCCGGAAGCAAAGACACTGTCCTTCACCGATAATGGTATCGGTATGACCGCAGATGAGGTAGAGGAATATATCAACCAGATCGCTTTTTCCGGAGCGACAGACTTCATCAGTAAATATAAGGACAAGACAGATAATGACCAGATCATTGGCCATTTCGGACTTGGCTTTTATTCGGCATTTATGGTAGCTGATGAGGTACACATTGATACCCTTTCCTACAAAGAAGGTGCGAAGGCTGTTCACTGGGAATGTGATGGCGGTACAGAATTTACCATGACAGAAGGTGACAAGGCAGAGGTGGGAACGAAGATCACCCTGTTTGTTAATGAAGATGTACTGGAGTTCTGCAATGAATACAAGGCAAGAGAGGTTATTAAGAAATACTGTTCCTTCATGCCTACCGAAATATACCTTTCCAAGGCAAATACCAAGGAGACAGAAACCATCAAGGCAGATGAGAAGCGCCCTGATGATGTGGTTGTAGAGGAGATCAAGCCGGAGAAGGAAGGCGATGAGGAGAAGCTTAAGATCGTAAAGAGACCTGAGCTTCTGAATGATACCAATCCTCTCTGGATGAAGAATCCCAGTGAATGTACGAAGGAAGAGTATCTGGAATTTTACAGAAATGTATTTAAGGACTATAAGGAGCCTTTATTCTGGATCCACCTGAACATGGATTATCCTTTTAACCTGAAGGGTATCCTGTACTTCCCAAGGATCAATATGGAGTATGAGTCCATCGAAGGAACCATCAAGCTGTACAATAACCAGGTATTTATCGCTGACAATATCAAGGAGGTCATCCCTGAGTTCCTGATGCTGTTAAAGGGTGTGATCGACTGTCCTGATCTGCCGCTGAATGTATCCAGAAGCGCACTGCAGAATGACGGCTTTGTAAAGAAGATCTCCGATTATATTTCCAAGAAGGTTGCCGATAAACTGGCTGGTATGTGCAAGACCGAGAAGGAAGAGTATGACAAGTACTGGGATGATATCAGTCCTTTCATCAAGTTTGGCTGTCTGAAGGATGACAAATTCTGCGAAAAGATGACAGATTACATTCTGTTCAAGAATCTGGACGGCAAATATCTGACGCTTCCTGAATGTCTTGAGGTCAATAAGATCGACCCGGATGAGGCAGAGAATAAGGAAGAGACAGAAGAGAAGAGTACAGATGAGAGCGCAGAAGCTGCCGAAACAGAAGCTGCTGACAAGGATGCAGAGGCAGAAGAGAAGAAAGAAAAAGTCATCTATTATGTAACGGATGAGAAGCAGCAGAGCCAGTATATCAACATGTTCAAGGCTGCCAAAATGGATGCTGTGATCCTGAACCACAATATTGACCAGCCGTTTATTTCCCAGCTTGAGGCCAAGAACGAGGGCATTAAATTCAAGAGGATCGATGCAGACCTTACAGATTCCCTGAAGTCAAAGACCAGCAAGAAGGCAGAAGAAGAGCTTACAAAGGCTGCTGAGACCATTGGCAAGGTGATGAAGAAGGCCCTTAAGAAGGACAAGATCGAGATCAAGGTGGAGAAGCTGAAGAATAAGAAGATCGCTTCCATGATGACACTTTCCGAGGAGAGCCGGAGAATGCAGGACATGATGAAAATGTATGCAATGCCCGGTATGGATATGGGAGATTATGGAAAGGAAGGCGAGACACTGGTGCTGAATGCCAACCATCCGCTGGTACAGTATGTACTTGATCATACGGATGACAGTAATGTTTCCATGATCTGCGAACAGCTATATGATCTGGCGCTGCTTCAGCAGGCACCCCTTGAGCCGGAAGCCATGAGCAAGTTTATCACAAGAAGCAATGATATCATGCTGCTTCTGACTAAATAAGAAAAGTAACAAGACAGATAACCCCTGCATAGAATAAAGAAAGACTATGCAGGGGTATTTTTATGCCTGAGGAAAGTTTACAGACAGGGAGTGCCAGGGGAAGGCTGCAGATCAATGTCACGTCTTCTCTTGGACTGATCCCGGTGAAGGATGCTGCCGTTACCATATCATATTCAGGAGAGCCAAATGCTCCGATAGAAAAGCTGAGTACGGATTCCTCCGGACAGACAGAACGGATAGAGCTTGCAGCACCGCCGCTGGATTACAGTGTTGAACCCTCTGAGCAGAGACCATACAGTGAATATACAGTTCTTGTGGAGGCTCCCGGGTATGAGTCTGCCATGGTTTCAGGAACAGAGATCCTGCCGGACACCCTGGCACTGCAGCCGGTTTCTTTAAAGCCACTGGAAACAGCAGAAGGGGATATGGAAAGTGTGATTATTCCTGATCATACCCTCTATGGAGATTATCCGCCAAAGATTCCGGAGGCTGAGATCAAGCCGATAGAGGAAACGGGAGAGATTGTTTTAAGCAGGGTCGTGATTCCGGAATATATTGTGGTACATGATGGTGTGCCGGATGATGCCAGTGCACAGAACTATTATGTGAAATACAGGGATTATATCAAAAACGTGGTTTCCTCCGAAGTGTATGCCACCTGGGAAGAAAATGCCATTTATGCCAATGCGCTGGCAATCATGTCATTTACCTTAAACCGGGTCTATACGGAGTGGTACAGAGGAAAGGGTTATCCTTTTACCATTACTTCTTCTACGGCCTATGATCAGAACTGGATCTATGGCAGAAATATTTATTCCAACATAGACAGGATCATAGACAGTATTTTTGCCAATTATCTGTCAAGACCGGGTGTGAGGCAGCCAATCTTTACTTCTTACTGTGATGGAAGGAGAGTGACCTGCAATGGCTTAAGCCAGTGGGGATCACAGTATCTGGCAGGGGAAGGCTATACGCCTATTGAGATCCTTCGTTATTATTATGGAAATGATATGTATATCAATACGGCAGAGAGTATTTCTGGTGTGCCGTCCTCCTATCCGGGCTATGCTCTGTCAATAGGCTCATCCGGTGAAAAGGTGCGTCAGCTTCAGAATCAGCTTAACAGGATCGCACAGAACTATCCTGCAATTCCGATAATTGCTGCAGATGGGATCTATGGACCGGAAACAGCAAAGGCAGTCAGGGCATTTCAGAAAATTTTCAATCTGGAGCAGACTGGTGTGACAGATTATCCAACCTGGTACAGTATTTCAAATATCTATGTCGGAGTTACCAGAATTGCAGAACCATAGGAGTGTTTTGCCATTGCAGAAGAGTGCTTTCTAATGGTATACTATTAATTAATCATGGACATTTTTGCCTTTAGGCAGCAGCCCTGTGCCCGGATTTTTTTCAGGGCGGAAGGACTGTCTGTCTTCTGGCGGATAAGGAAAAGGAGCTACAAAGGTGCTGAGTGCAGTTGACAGGATATTGGCAGGTGAATTTAATAAAGAAAACCGTTTTCTGGATTTTTCCACGCCGAGAATTGAATTGTCGGTGCATAGCGGAGAGATCTGCGAAGGCTCCTTTACCATATATGGACCAAAGAATCAGCTTACTGAGGGCAGGGTGTCATCCTCGAGACTCAGGATGAAATGCCTGACAGAGAATTTTACCGGTTATGAGGAAGAGATCAGTTACCAGTTTGATGCTGCAGATCTGGAAGAAGGCGAGTGCATCAGGGGAGAATTTTCCATTATCTCCAATCAGGGAGAGTATACGATCCCTTATGAAGTTAATATTGTGCCAGTCTATATGGAATCCAGTCTTGGCACGATCCGGAATCTGTTTCATTTTACCAATCTGGCTAAAACTAATTTTGAGGAAGCTGTCAGGCTCTTTTATTCTGCACAGTTCAAAGCGATCTTTCAGGGAGTGGACAGACAGTATTACACCATATACAGAGGTCTTTGTGCAGGAGAAAGAAGAGAACAGAATGTAGAGGAATTTCTGCTTGCAATCAAGAAGAAACAGAAGGTCCAGTTTCTTTTGGAAGAGCCTGAAATCCGTATCGATTCACCGAAAGAAAATACAGAATACAAAGTAGTGATCAATCGGAATGGCTGGGGCTGCAGCGACCTTTCCGTGACAGCAGAGGGGGATTTCCTGGTACTGGAAAAGGATTATATCAGAGAGGAAGACTTCCTTGGGAATTGTTACAGATTACCCTTTTACCTGGCTGAGGACAGGCTTCACGGAGGCAGAAATTATGGGATCATCCATCTGAAGAATGCCTATACAGATCTGGCAGTCACAGTACAGGTCTGTACATCGTCAGGAACAGGAAGGATACCGAACCTGCGGCTGCAGAAAAAACATGCCATCTTAAGTCTGATGCAGTATTATGAAGCCTTTCGTACCAAAAAGATCAGTGCAGCATCCTGGATGCAGGAAACAGAAAAGATCCTGGAGACACTGGTCAGTGCAGATGAGAAGGATTATGCTTCCAGACTGATGCAGGTGCAGCTCATGGTAACCCAGGAGCGTTACAGTGAAGCAAACTGGCTTCTGTCCAAAACAGAGGAAGCCATGGCAGGGAGCTTTGATCCGGCACTTTATTGTTACGATCTGTATCTGACCACCCTGATCAACAGAGAAGAGTCCTACATAGACGAGGTGGCTCTGCAGGTGGAGAGGATCTATGCGCAGAATCCGGATAACTGGCGGATCGCCTGGCTGCTTTTATATCTTTCAGAGGAATATGGCAAGAGCCCGTCTGCCAAATGGATGGTACTGGAGGATCAGTATAAATTGGGCTGTATCAGTCCGGTGCTTTACATAGAAGCATATAATCTGATGAATGCGTCACCTACGCTTCTGATGAAGCTGAGTGGCTTTGAACTGCAGGTACTGACCTATGCGCTGAAGAAAGGGCTGCTGAATCCGCAGATTGCTGAGCAGATCGTATTTCTGTCCTTTAAGGAAAAACAATATCAGGAACAGGTATATCAGCTTCTGAAGAAGTGCTGTGAGCTTGTACCTTCAGATGAACCACTGCGTGCGGTCTGCACACTTCTGATCAAGGGCTGTAAAATGGATGAGGAAGCCTTTGAATGGTATGCAAAGGGGATTGAGAAGCAGCTTAGAATCACCAGACTGTATGAGTATTATATGATGTCGGTAAAGCTTTCTGACAGGACGGTATTGCCAAAGATCGTACTGATGTATTTTGCCTTTGACAGCAGTCTTGACAATCTGCACAATGCGTTTCTGTATGCTTATGTACATAAAAACAAAGAAACCTATCCGGAGATTTATGAGAACTACAAGGAGCAGATAGAGCGCTTTGTGGTCTTTCAGATGATGAAAGGAAAGAATAACAAATGGCTTTCCTATCTGTACCGGAATATCGTGACAGAAAGCATGATTACAGAAGAAACGGCAGGGGGGCTGGCTGAGGCAGTCTTTATTCACAGACTTCAGATCAGAAGAGCGGATATCCATCGGGTTGTCATCGTATATGAGAAGCAGAAGGGCGAGGTGGCGTTTAAGGCAGGTGGCAGGGAAGTTTATCTGCCGGTTTATGGAAGTGACTGTCGTATCTTCCTGGAGGATAGCGGTGGCTGTCGATACTGCCGGGAAGAAGATTATGAACTGGAAAGAATGCTGATCCCGGACAAGCTTGCCAGAATGGCAGCAGTTTATATCACAGATGATGTGAACCTTGATATCTGGATGTGTGAAAGAGGACGCGTACTGGCTGTGATCAATGAAGAGAATGTGCAGCTCATGATGCGTATATGCGGCTACAGGGTTCTGGAAGATAATATGCGGCGGGATATCCGTATGAATCTGATACGGTATTTCTATGAAAAAGATAAAATGCAGGAGCTTGACAGCTTCCTTTCTGAAATAACCTATGAAATGGCAGATAATTCCTGTTATGCAGAGATTCTCAGCTTCCTTATCATGCGTGGTATGTATGAAAAGGCTTATGAATGGATCCGTAAGAGAGGTGGAGAAGGGATCGATGCCAAAAATCTGATGAGACTCTGCAGCAGACTGATCCAGATGGAACTGGCTGATCCGGATCCTGTGTTGACAGCTCTCGTCTATCTGGCATTCCAGAGTGGAAAATATGATGAAAATCTGCTGAAATATCTGAATAGTTACTATAATGGCTGTGTCAGAAACATGAGAGATGTTTACAAGGCAGCTACAGCCTTTGGTGTGGATGCCTATGCAATCAGTGAAAGGATACTGATCCAGCTTCTTTACACAGGAGCTTATATCAGTGAAAAGACGGAGATATTCCGGTATTATGTAGCAGGCGGAGCAGGGACGGATGTGGAGATGGCATTCCTTTCACAGAGCTGTTATGACTATTTTGTGGATGATAAGATCACAGATGATTATCTGATGAAGGAGCTGCAGAAGATCATAGACAGGCGGGAGGAGGTGCCGCTTGTATGCAAGCTGGCTTATACCCGTTATTATGCCGAAAACAAGGAGCTTCTGGATAAGCATGTGATAGAGAATCTGATCCCTTACCTGCGGGAGCTGATTGCTGCAGATCTGCTGTTCCCTTATTATAAGGAGTATGCGGATAAGATCTCTTTTATGAGGCAGTTCGCAGATAAGACCATGATCCGTTACAGGCTGGAAAATGGCGGCAGGGCAGTGATCCATTACCTTCTGGAGGGAAGCGATGGAGAATATGTCATGCAGGAAATGAAGGAAATGTTTGGCGGTATCTGCGTGAAACAGTTTATTCTGTTCTTTGGAGAGAAGCTGCAGTATTACATTACAGAAACGGAAGAGGATAAGGAGCACCTGACAGAGAGTGGTACCTTAAGCCGTAGTGATACAGACAGGGAACAGAAGGAAAGCAAATACAGTCTGATCAATGATATTGCCATAGGCAGAGCCCTGGACGATGAAAATACCATGGGAGATCTGCTCCATGAATATTTTGAGAGGGAATTTATGGTAGAAAAGCTCTTCCATATTGTATAAAGGAGAAAAGTCATGTTCGCAGGGGTAAAGGAACAGACAGAAAAGAAAAACGGTAAAAAAATAGCAGTCGGATATGATCTTGGCAGTGTGGCTTCCCAGATCAGCTACTGCACACTGGAGGAACAGAGGGTGGAAACGGTATCCAGTGTGGCAGGTACAGAACAGTACAATATTCCTACTGTACTCTGCAAACGGAGAGGGGTAAACCAGTGGTTTTATGGTAAGGAGGCACTGAAATACGAAAGAGAGGAAGATGGCATTCTGGTAGGGGATCTGGTGGAGCTTGCTAAAAGGGGAGAAGAGGTAGTCGTGGAAACAGAAAGCTACGATCCGGCAGCCCTGCTGACACTGTATGTCAAACGTAGTCTTTCCCTGCTCTCTCTTCATGTTTCTTTAAGCCAGATCGAAGTGATGATGTTTACGGTAGAGGAACTGACACCGGAGATGGTCGATGTTCTTTCCAAGGTAGTGGCAGGACTCTCCCTGCAGACGAAAAAAGTCCTGTTTCAGAGCAGGGCGGAAAGCTTCTATTATTATATGCTGTATCAGCCAAAGGAGCTGTGGCAGAACCAGGTCATGATCTTTGATTACAGCAGAGAGATGAAAAGCATCTGTCTTGAATGCAATCCTATGACAACACCACAGGTGGTGCTGATCAACAGCAATATATATCCGGATATGGAGAGGGTTACCTTTGTCAGGGGAGAGTCACCGGAGGCAGAGGAAGAACGGGAGCAGCAGGAGAAGGAACTGGATGAAAAATTTCTGCAGATAGCTAGAGCGGAGATGGAGGGCAGCATATTCTCTACGGTATATCTTCTGGGTGACGGATTCAAAGAAGGCTGGGCAAGGGAGTCCCTGCGGTATCTCTGCAGGAACAGAAGAGTATTTCAGGGAAATAACCTGTACAGTAAAGGCGCCTGCTATGGAGCCATTGAGAGGGTAAGCCCAAGTGGGGAAGGAAAAAAGTATGTATATCTCGGGGCAGATAAGCTGAAATCCAATGTAGGCATGAAGGTGGAGAGAAGAGGGGAGGATTCTTACTTTGCCATTCTGGATGCCGGACAGAACTGGTATGAGGCAGCCGCAGATTTTGAAGTGATCCTGAGGAAAGGAAACAGTCTTTTCTTTCATATCACACCACTGACAGGTGAAAATATCACAGATAAAAAGATCGAACTGGAAGGACTGCCGGAGAGACCACCTTGTACCACCAGACTGAAGATCCATGTGGAAATGGAATCTGTAAATCAGGTAACAGCGACCATAGAAGATATGGGATTTGGAGAATTTTTTCCATCCAGCGGCAAGGGCTGGCGCAAGACTATTACCGTCTGAGGGAAAGGGAGCAGGTTCATGGAGAACGTATTATTATGCACAGGTAAATATGCAGAAAAACCATATTATTTTGAACATGCAGGTATGAATGTATACTGTGTGGAGGAGCTTTGCTATCTGCTGGCCAGCAACCCTTTTATGATAGATGCGGGGATCATGGATAAGCAGCTGGTACAGTGGCTGTATGAAGAATGTGAGCTGAAGGAGCTTTCCCATCAGCTGCTGCAGCTTTTCCAGCGCGGGTGCCAGCCGGGTGTATTCGTGGATACGATCCTGGATTATACTGGTTACTGCAGCAGGGAAGATAAGGAACGGATCGATGAGGTATTAAAGGGAAGCGCAGGACTTGATCAGTATGAGAAGCAGAAACGCCAGGGAGATTATCTGATGAAAAATGGAAGGTACCAGCTGGCAGTGCATGAATATGAAAAGCTGCTTTCCATTCTGCCGGAGGCTGAAAAGGAGCTGATCCCATCGGTGTATCATAATCTTGGCGTGGCCTGCTGCAGACTGTTCCGGTTTGAAAGTGGAGCCTCTTATCTGAAGAAGGCATATGAGCTTTCTTTGAGGGAGGAGTCCGGGATCCAGTATCTGGAAGCACTGCGTGAGCAGCTGACAGAGGCAGATTATGTTTCCTTTATTGCAGACCATAGAGAATATTATGAATTGTCCATGAAGGTGGAAAAGCTCTATGAGATGGCAAGAGGACAGTTTGAGGCAACAAGGGAAAACCGTATGCTGTCAGCACTGAAGATCTACAGGGATGAGGGAAACACAGGCTCCTATTATGAAGAGATCGACAAGATCATAGCAAGGCTTAAGGATGATTACCGGGCAAGCGTGGCACAGTAGACAAGGAGAGTATATGAGCTTTTTTGATAAGATATTTCCCTGGAGAAAGAACCAGGAAGACCCCATGTATGAGATCGATGACTGGAATGAGATCGTCTACGACCGGGATGATCTTCAGATCAACGATAAGCAGCAGAGAGAGGATTATATCAAAGGGTGTCTCGAACAGATCGCAGAGGCATCTACTGAGCTGGAAAACCTGAAGCACGAGTATAACATGGTCACCTCCTATCTGAAGGACATGGAGGAGATCGAATCACTGCCGGAGGAAGAGATGCTTCTTCTGCAGAGCTATGCCCGAAGGATCGAGGAGCTTTCCGATAAGCAGTCAGACTATACCAGAAGAGAACGGAAGCTGGATGAGGCAAAATACCGTCAGATGGAGCGGATGGAGGACGAAGTCCAGGAGGGCTGTGAGAAGCTTCTGAAAGCAGAAGAATATCAGGAACTGATCAAAAGGGATCTGAAAAGACTGGATGGAGAAAAGCAGGCCTACCAGTACAGAAAGGCAGAGCTGCAGCACATTCTGGAGGATTCCAGAAGCATGGCCATTATCTGTACCATAGCTGTGATCATCTGTATTTTGGTACTGCTGATCCTGCAGTATGGCTTTTCCATGAATACAGGGATCGGCTATGTGGCAGCGGCAGCACTCGGGGCGGCAGCGATCACAGCAGTTTTTCTCAAGTACAACAATGCTTCCGAGGAACTTTCCAGAGTGGAAAACGGGATTGGAAGGATCATAAGACTTCAGAATACAGTAAAGATCCGGTACGTGAACAATACGCACCTGCTGGATTATCTTTATATGAAATATCAGGTCAGCAGTGCCAGGGAGCTGCAGAAGGATTATCAGGATTATCAGCAGGAAAGAGAAGAGAGGGAGCGCTATTACAGTGCAGAGAAGGATCTGGATGAATGTCAGAAGGATCTGATCCATGAGCTGAGAAGATTTCAGATACAGGATCCCATGATCTGGATCCATCAGACCAGAGGACTTCTTGACAAAAAGGAAATGGTGGAGATCCGCCACAGCCTGATCATCAGACGGCAGTCCCTGCGCCGGAGAATGGATTATAATAAAGAAGTGGTTGCCGGAAAGGCACAGGATGAGATCAAGGATCTGGCAAAGAAATACCCAAGATATGCAAGGGAGATCATGGATACCGTGGATGAATACGAAAAGGATTTTTCTTGACGAATCTACTCCTGCATGATAGAGTGATTATCGAACAAATACTTTAGTCTAATAAACTAATAAATCACTAAATTGGAAGAGGAGAACATTATGAAAAAATTATTGGCAATGGCAGTAACAGCCGCATTTACGGTAAGCATGCTGGCCGGATGCGGACAGAGTGCAGAAACAACAGATGCGTCAGCACAGGAAACAACACAGGAAACAGAAACAGAAGCTGCTGACGAAGAGACAGCCGGTACAGCTGATGCGGCATCGGAGGATACTGCAGAGAGAACAACCTTTACTGTTGGATTTGATGCAGAATTTCCACCCTACGGCTATATGGATGAAAATGGAGAGTACACCGGATTTGATCTGGAGCTGGCACAGGAGGTATGTGACAGGAACGGCTGGGAGCTTGTAAAGCAGCCTATTGACTGGGATTCCAAGGATATGGAATTATCCTCAGGAGCTATTGACTGTATCTGGAATGGCTTTACCATGAACGGACGTGAAGATGCTTATACCTTCAGTGTTCCCTATGTAGATAACAGTCAGGTATTTGTAGTAGCCGCTGATTCCGGTATTACAGTCTTTGATGATCTTGCAGGCAAGAATGTGGGTGTGCAGAAGGATTCCTCCGCACTGGCAGCTCTCGAGGGTGATGCAGCTGAGCTTGCGGCAACCTTTGGTAATCTGACACAGTATTCTGATTATAATACAGCATTCATGGATCTGGAGCAGGGTGCGATTGATGCACTTGCAATCGATGTGGGCGTTGCTGATTATCAGATCGCATCCAGGGGAGAGGGCTTTGTCAAGCTTTCCGAGAATCTGGCAAGCGAACAGTATGGAATAGGCTTTAAGCTTGGCAATGTGGAACTGAAGGATCAGGTAGAAAAGACACTGCTTGAAATGGCAGATGACGGTACCTTTGGAAAGATTGCAGAAAAGTATGGCTTATCAGACAGCGTATGTCTTGGTAAATAAAAAAAGTTGCACTGGATAAGACGGGAGAGATGACAGTATCATCTCTCCCACTGTCAGAAACAGGCAGAATGTGAGGGTATACATGACATTATCGATCATATTGTTACAGCTTATGAAAGGCATGGGAGTGACGGCAGAAATCTTTTTTCTGACGCTTCTTTTTTCTTTGCCTCTTGGTTTACTGGTAGCCTTTGGACGGATGTCAAAGAATGGCATTATCCGGATGATCAGTAAGATCTATATTTCTGTGCTGAGGGGAACACCGCTTATGCTCCAGCTCATCGTGGTGTATTTTGCCCCCTTTTATGTGTTTCACCTGAAGGTCGGCAATTACAGATTCCCGGCTATCATCATAGCATTTGCGCTGAATTATGCGGCATATTTTGCAGAGATATACAGGGCAGGCATTGAATCCATGCCGGTTGGACAATATGAAGCGGCCAAAGTTCTTGGCTACAGCAGGATCCAGACCTTTGTAAGGATCATTCTTCCACAGGTGATCAAGAGGATCCTGCCACCGGTAACGAATGAAACGATCACGCTTGTAAAGGATACTTCACTTGCCTTTGTGCTGGCTCAGGCAGAAATGTTTACTATGGCAAAGCAGATCGCAGCCAAGGAGACAAGTATCATGCCGCTCATGATCGCAGGCGTGTTTTATTATCTGTTCAACCTGATCGTGGCAACGGTGATGGAACGGATCGAGAAGAGTCTGAATTACTATAAGTAAGAGATGGAGGAAGACAATGAGCGAAGAAGGCAAGATTCTGCTGCAGATAGAGCATATGAAAAAAAGCTTTGACGGGGTGGAGATCCTGAAGGATATTTCTCTTTCTGTCAGAGAAGGAGAGGTGGTCTCCATCATAGGACCTTCTGGCTCCGGCAAGTCAACACTGCTCCGGTGTGCAACGATGCTGGAGACCATGGATGGAGGGACACTTTCCTATCTTTCTGAAAAAGCGGCATATGAGGAAAATGGCAGATGCATTTATGCACCAAAGGCAAAGCTGAAGGAGATTCATAAGAATTTTGGACTGGTGTTCCAGAACTTTAACCTCTTTCCCCATTACAGTGTCATGAAAAATATCATAGATGCGCCTGTTGTGGTGGATAAGGTTCCAAAGAAGGAAGCAGAAGAGAGGGCGGAAAAGCTTCTTGCACAGCTTGGCCTTTCTGATAAGGCGGATGCTTATCCGTGCCAGCTTTCCGGGGGCCAGCAGCAGAGGGTATCGATCGCAAGGGCACTGGCGCTGCAGCCGAAGATCCTGTTTTTTGATGAGCCAACTTCTGCACTCGATCCGGAGCTGACCGGGGAGGTGTTAAAGGTTATCAAGGAACTGGCAAGGGAACATATGACTATGATCATCGTCACTCACGAGATGCAGTTTGCAAGGGAGCTGTCGGACAGGATCATTTTTATGGAGCAGGGGATCATACAGGCAGAAGGAACACCGGAGGAGATTTTCCACTGTGAAAATGAACGTGTCAGGGAATTTATTGGAAAGTTTCAGTCATAAGACGTGTTGATTTATGACAGGAGGTAGTATATACTCCACAATAGAGGTTATTTACTAAAACTTTACGAAAGGCAAGGAAACCAAAATGAAAAAAATGGAACAGCTTTACGAAGGAAAAGCAAAGAAGGTATTTGCAACAGAGGATCCTGATGTTGTTATCGTAGATTACAAGGATGATGCAACTGCTTTCAACGGGGAAAAGAAGGGCACGATCGTAGGAAAGGGTGCTATCAATAACCGTATGACCAATCATGTTTTCAAGCTTCTGGAGAAAGAGGGAGTACCGACACATCTGATCGAAGAATTAAGTGACAGAGAAACTGCAGTTAAAAAGGTGCAGATCGTGCCACTTGAGGTTATCATCAGAAATGTGGCAGCAGGCAGCTTTTCCAAGAGGCTTGGTGTACCGGAAGGAACACCTTTTGCAGAGCCCACCATTGAATTCAGCTATAAAAATGACGAGCTGGGTGATCCTCTGATCAACAGCTATTTTGCGGTTGCACTGGGACTTGCTACCTGGGAAGAGATCGATACCATCAAGAAGTATGCATTTAAGGTAAATGAAGTATTAAAGGCATATTTCCTTCAGGCGGATATCAAGCTGATCGACTTCAAGATCGAATTTGGACGTTTCCATGGTCAGATCCTGCTTGCAGATGAAGTATCTCCGGATACCTGCCGTCTGTGGGATGTAAATACCAATGAAAAGCTGGACAAGGATCGTTTCAGAAGAGATCTTGGCAATGTAGAAGAGGCTTATAACGAAGTATTTAAGCGTCTTGGACTTGCATAAACAGATACAGAGGTATGGAAATGATTAAAGAGGAATGTGGCGTATTTGGCATCTATGATTTTGATGGAGGGGATGTAGCCTCCACCATTTATTACGGTTTACTTGCGCTTCAGCACAGAGGACAGGAAAGCTGCGGTATCGCAGTCAGTGATACCAGTGGACCCAAGGGAAAGGTACTCAGCTCCAAGGACATGGGACTTGTCAATGAGGCATTTACCACGGAGATCCTTAAGAAGCTGAAAGGGGATATTGGTGTCGGACATGTCAGATATTCTACAGCAGGCAGCTCTACCAGAGAAAATGCTCAGCCTCTGGTATTAAATTATGTGAAGGGTACACTGGCACTTGCCCACAATGGAAATCTGATCAATGCTCCGGAGCTGAGAAAAGAACTGGAATATACAGGAGCTATCTTCCAGACGACTATCGATTCAGAGGTGATCGCTTATTTTATTGCAAGGGAGCGGCTGAATTCCAAAACGGTCGAGGAAGCGGTAGGACGTGCCATGAAGAAGATCAAGGGAGCCTACTCCCTGATCATTATGTCTCCCCGTAAGCTGATCGGTGCAAGAGATCCTTTTGGCTTCAGGCCGCTTTGTATCGGTAAGAGAGATAATTCCTATGTGCTGGCATCCGAGACCTGTGCCCTTGATACCATCGGAGCAACCTTTGTCCGTGATGTGGAGCCGGGAGAGATTGTAACCATTTCTCCGGAAAAGGGGATTGAATCCGACAAGAGCATGTGTATTCCGAAGGAGCAGCATGCCAGATGTGTATTTGAGTATATTTATTTTGCCCGTCCGGACAGCTTTGTGGACGGCATGAGTGTTTATAATTCCAGAATCCTGGCAGGAAGATATCTTGCCATAGATTCACCGGTAGACGCAGACCTTGTAGTCGGTGTACCGGAGTCCGGAAACTGTGCGGCTCTTGGTTATGCCATGGAGTCAGGGATCCCCTATGGACAGGCATTTGTGAAGAACAGCTATGTAGGAAGAACCTTTATCAAGCCCGGACAGAAAAACAGAGAGAGCAGTGTACAGGTCAAGCTGAACGCACTGCGGGATGCAGTGGAAGGCAGGCGTGTCATCATGATTGATGATTCCATCGTAAGAGGAACCACTTCTGACCGTATTGTCCGTATGCTGCGGGAAGCAGGAGCAAAGGAAGTGCATATGAGGGTAAGCTCTCCTCCCTTCTTATGGCCCTGTTATTTTGGTACGGATATACCGGCGAGAGATCAGCTGATCGCATATAACCGTTCTGTGGATGAGATCTGTAAGATAATCGGAGCTGACTCGCTTGGCTATCTGAAGGAAGAGAGACTGTCGCAGATCGTAGAAGGAAGAGAAATCTGCAGTGGCTGCTTCACTGGAAAATATCCACTTGATCCACCGGAAGATGATATCCGGGGAGAATTTGATCATTAGAGGGAGGACTTATGGAAACTGACAGATATGTAAGCCCGTTATCGGAGCGCTATGCCAGTAAGGAAATGCAATATATCTTTTCTCCGGACATGAAGTTCCGGACGTGGAGAAAGCTCTGGATCGCACTTGCAGAGACAGAGATGGAGCTGGGATTATCCCAAAATGGGAAACCTGTTATCTCACAGGAGCAGATCGATGAGCTGAAGGCTCATGCAGAAGATATCAACTATGATGTGGCGAAGGCCAGGGAAAAGGTAGTCCGTCATGATGTCATGAGTCATGTATATGCCTATGGACAGCAGTGCCCGAAGGCAGCCGGTATTATCCATCTTGGTGCTACAAGCTGCTATGTAGGTGATAATACCGATATTATCGTGATGACAGAGGCACTGAAATTAGTAAAGAAAAAGCTGGTCAATGTTCTCTCGGAGCTTTCAGCCTTCGCTGATAAATACAAGGCTCAGCCGACCCTTGCCTTTACCCATTTTCAGCCGGCACAGCCTACTACCGTAGGAAAAAGGGCAACACTCTGGATGCAGGAATTCTGTCTGGATTTGGAGGATCTTGAGCATGTGCTGTCCGGTATGAAGCTGCTTGGATCCAAGGGAACGACAGGTACACAGGCTTCTTTCCTTGAACTGTTTGACGGGGATCAGGAAACGATTGATAAGATCGATCCTATGATCGCAGCTAAAATGGGCTTTAAGGAATGCTATCCGGTATCCGGACAGACCTATTCCCGTAAGGTGGATACCAGGGTAGCCAATGTACTGGCCGGTATCGCAGCAAGTGCTCACAAGATGAGTAATGACATCAGACTTCTCCAGCATCTGAAGGAAGTGGAGGAGCCTTTTGAGAAGACCCAGATCGGATCTTCTGCCATGGCATACAAGAGAAATCCCATGCGGAGTGAGAGAATTGCATCTCTTTCCCGCTATGTGATGATCGATGCCCTGAATCCGGCGATCACCTCTGCCACACAGTGGTTTGAGAGAACACTGGATGATTCTGCAAACAAGCGTCTTTCTATCCCTGAAGGGTTTCTGGCTATTGATGGTATTTTGGATCTGTGCCTGAATGTAGTGGATGGTCTTGTGGTTTATCCGAAGGTAATAGAGAAGCACCTGATGAGTGAACTGCCTTTCATGGCCACAGAGAATATCATGATGGATGCAGTAAAGCTTGGCGGCAACAGACAGGAGCTGCATGAGAAGATCCGTGAGCTTTCCATGGAGGCAGGAAGGACTGTAAAGGTGGAAGGCAAGGATAATAATCTTCTTGAGCTGATCGCAGCAGACCCGGCTTTTCCGTTATCCCTGGAGGATCTGCAGAAATCCATGGAACCATCCAGATATATTGGAAGATCCAGAGAGCAGGTTGATAATTTCCTTTCAAAGGTGATCAGACCGATCCTGGAAGAAAATAAAGACCTTCTTGGAGTGAAAGCAGAGATCAACGTATAAGTGGATGTAACTGATAAAGAAACAGCTGGCAGCAGTGCATGCATGCCGGCTGTATTTTTTGTATTATTTTTATAAAAAAGTGCTTTTCCTTTTTGAAAATGTGTTGTATAATATCCCCATAGAGTTCATTTAGAGACATTTCAAATGACAAGTCGAGATTTAAATCCCATTGAAGAAGATGATAGTGAAGGTTTGAGGAACGGTTTATTCACGATCAGGTGTATGAAAAAGCACAGAGACAATGAAACAACAGGACTGTAAGAAAAAGTGAATGGAGGAATTTATGAGAGAAAAATATGAATCTCTTGCGCTTGTGGATCTGAAGGCGATTGCAAAGGCAAGGGGCTTAAAGGGTACATCAACCATGAAGAAGAGCGAGATTATTGAGCTGATGCTTGCCGAGGATGAGAAGGACAAGACATCTGGTAAGGGTATGTATGCCAGAAGTGCAGAAAAGAAGGAACTGAGAGAAAGCAGCTATCGTCAGGAAGCAAGGGAAGAGAGCGAGAATAAGACAGACGAGAATAAGACAGACGATGAGGAAAAGTTCCCGGCTGAGCTTGACAGTGGGATCGCTGTCAATGGTATCCTTGAGGTAATGCCGGATGGATATGGATTTATCAGAAGTGATAATTATCTTCCGGGTGAAAGGGACGTTTATGTGGCTCCCAGTCAGATCAGACGGTTTGGCCTTAAAACGGGTGATATCCTGGAGGGCAATACCAGAGTTAAGACACAGGGAGAGAAGTTTGCAGCTCTGTTATATGTAAAGAGTATTAACGGTTATACACCGGAAGAGGCAGCAAAGAGACGCAATTTCGAAGATATGACGCCTATATTCCCAAATGAGAGACTGCACCTTGAGAAGCCGGGAGCCAGTGTGGCAATGAGGATCATGGATCTGATCAGCCCGGTTGGTAAGGGACAGCGTGGCATGATCGTATCCCCTCCGAAGGCAGGTAAGACAACCCTGTTAAAGGAAGTAGCCAAATCTGTTAAGAAAAATAATCCGGAGGTGCATCTGATCATTCTGCTGATCGATGAAAGACCTGAGGAAGTAACAGATATCAAGGAGGCTATCGAGGGACCAAATGTCGAGGTCATCTATTCAACCTTTGATGAGCTGCCTGAGCATCACAAGCGTGTATCAGAAATGGTGATCGAGAGAGGTAAGAGGCTGGTAGAGCATCAGAAGGACGTTATTATCCTGATCGACAGTATTACCAGACTGACACGTGCGTACAATCAGACAGTACCCCCGAGTGGACGTACCCTGTCAGGTGGTCTTGATCCGGCAGCTTTGCATATGCCAAAGAGATTCTTCGGTGCGGCGAGAAATATGAGAGAGGGCGGATCCCTCACTATTCTTGCAACCGCGCTGGTAGATACCGGAAGCAAAATGGATGATGTAGTATACGAGGAATTCAAGGGAACCGGTAATATGGAGCTGGTGCTTGACAGAAAGCTGTCTGAGAAAAGAGTATTCCCCGCTATTGATATTCCGAAGTCCGGAACCAGAAGAGAAGACCTTCTTCTCTCACAGGATGAACTGGAAGCGATCAATATTATCCGTAAGGCATTAAATGGTCTGAAGCCGGAAGAGGCTGTAGACAGGATCCTGGATCTTTTTGCCAAGACAAGGAATAATAATGAATTTGTCAATATGGTCAAAAAAATGAAGTGGATCTGAGAAAAAGGACTTGCATAGTATATTAACCTGTGTTACAATTAAAAAGCTGTTTCGGGAAAAACATGAGAACGTTAATTGTAATATAGTTAATAAATAGAGAGGTGAAAACATGAAAGAAGGAATTCATCCTGAGTACTATCAGGCAACCGTTACCTGCAACTGTGGAAACACATTTGTGACCGGATCAACCAAGAAGGATATTCACGTTGAAGTTTGTTCCAAGTGCCATTCATTCTACACTGGTCAGCAGAAGGCAGCCAGAGCTGATGGACGTATCGAGAAGTTCAACAAGAAATATGGTGTTGGAAACAATTAGGTTATGTACAATAAGGTTGAGGGTTACATCCTCAACCTTATTATTTTTATTACAGGAGTATCTTGCATGGGTAAAAAGAAAAAAACAACGCACTATTCCGGGATCGGCGGACAGGCTGTTCTGGAAGGCGTGATGATGAAAAATAAAGATGATTATGCAGTGGCTATCCGTAAGCCAAATGGTGAGATCGAAGTGGAAGTAGATGTGTACAGGGGTATCCTGCATGACAGTGCTTTGAAAAAGATCCCTTTTATCAGAGGCATTTTTAATTTTCTGGATTCCATGATCCTTGGAATGAAGACCATCAATTATTCAGCGTCCTTCTATGAGGACGAGGAAGCGGAGGAAACGAAGCTTGACAAGGCACTGAACAAGGTGTCAGGGGGACGGGCAGAGAAGATCCTGATGGGAGTGACAACGGTGGCTTCCATTGTGATTGCGATTGCTGTATTTATGCTGCTTCCCTATTTTCTGTCAACGCTGCTTGTACAGTATATCAGAAATGATTCCCTGCTTGCGATCATAGAAGGAATCATCAGGATACTGATCTTTGTGATCTATATTGTCGCAATCAGTCTGATGAAGGATATTCACAGACTGTACCAGTATCATGGGGCAGAGCATAAGTGCATCAACTGTGTGGAGAACGGAAGACCTCTGACTATCCACAATGTAATGAGAAGCTCCAGGATCCACAAACGCTGTGGGACGAGCTTTATGTTTCTTGTAGTTTTTGTGAGCATCATCCTGTTCTTTTTTATCAGGGTACAGAATCCTGCTCTCCGTGTAGTACTGCGAATTGCACTGGTACCTGTGATCGCGGGTATTTCCTATGAGATCATCCGGCTGGCGGGCAGAAGTGACAATATTTTCGTAAAGATCATTTCTGCGCCCGGTATGTGGCTGCAGAAACTGACGACCAAGGAGCCTGACAGAGAAATGGCAGAGGTTGCCATCAGATCTGTGGAGGCGGTATTTGACTGGAAATCATATCTGAAAGATGAGTTCGGATATGAAGTGGATGATTCCTGGCTTCAGGATGAGCCGGGAGAGGAAGAAGAATGATCCATGAATTACCGGAAGCTTTATGAAACAGGAAAAGACAGACTGGAGAAGGCTGGCATACAGGAAGCAGCGCTTGATGCGAGGCTTCTGCTGGAGGAGGTCTGTAGGACAGACCGGAATACGCTGCTGGTGCATGGAGACAGAGCGGTAACAGAGGAAGAAGAAACACAGTTTCGTATTTTCATAGAAAGAAGAAGCACACATGAGCCACTGCAGCAGATTACAGGCTGGCAGGAGTTTATGGGACTGCGTTTTTCTGTTACGGAGGATGTACTGGTGCCAAGACAGGATACAGAAACTCTTGTAGAAGAAGTGATGAGGTATCTCAGGGATGGCATGGAGATCCTGGATGTGTGTACAGGCAGTGGATGTATTCTTTTAAGTCTCCTGCGGTATTCTAATGGCTGCAGGGGTGTTGGCTGTGATATTTCGGAAAAAGCACTTGCTGTTGCAGGGCAAAATGCAAAAGAGCTTGGAATATCTGCGCAGTTTATCCAGAGTGATCTGTTTGAAAGCATAGAAGGAAGGTTTGAATATATTGTATCCAATCCACCATACATCCGAAAGGATATGATTCCGACTCTGATGGAAGAGGTGAGGGATCATGAGCCGCTGATCGCACTGGATGGCGGCGAAGACGGTCTTGACTTTTACCGGAAGATTACCAGGGAAGCGACAGAACATCTTTATTCCGGAGGCATGCTTTTCTTTGAGATCGGTTACGATCAGGGAGAAGCAGTAAAGCTGCTGATGGAAGAGGAAGGATACGAAGAGGTGACTGTCAGTCAGGATCTTGCCGGACTTGACAGAGTGGTGTATGGAACATTTAACGGGAGGAAATAGTCATGTTTGATAAATTAGACGATCTGCTTGCCAGATATGAGGAGATCATGAATGAGCTGAATGAGCCTACGGTGACAAACAATCAGGATCGCTTCCGTAAGCTGATGAAGGAACAGAGTGATCTGACACCGATCGTAGAGGCATATAAGGAATATAAGAAATGTAAGCAGGATGAGGAGGATTCCCTGGCATTACTCGATTCTGAGTCCGATGAGGATATGAAGGAGATGCTGAAGGAGGAGCTTTCGGCAGCCAAGAAAAGAATCGAGGAGCTGGAAAAGGAACTGAAGATCCTTCTGCTTCCCAAGGATCCCAATGATGATAAGAATGTTATCATGGAAATCCGTGCCGGCGCCGGCGGAGATGAAGCTGCCCTGTTTGCAGCGGAAATGTACCGGCTTTATGTCCATTATGCAGAGAGCCAGCGATGGAAGACAGAGCTTTTGAATGTAGATGAGATCGGAATCGGTGGCATGAAGGAAGTCAGCTTCACAATTACCGGACAGGGTGCATATTCCAAGCTGAAATATGAAAGCGGTGTACACCGTGTACAGCGTGTGCCTGAGACAGAATCTGGCGGACGTATCCATACCTCCACAGTCAGCGTGGCAGTTATGCCGGAGGTAGATGATGATATTGATATTGTTATTGATGATAAGGATATCAGGATCGACGTGATGAGAGCATCTGGAAACGGTGGGCAATGTGTTAATACCACAGACTCTGCAGTGCGTCTGACCCATTATCCCACAGGTATTGTAGTTTACAGTCAGACCGAGAAATCCCAGCTGCAGAATAAGGCCAAGGCATTTGCTCTGTTGAAAGCTAAACTGTATGATCTGGAGCAGCAGCAGCGTCATGACGCAGAAGCAGAAATGAGAAGAAGCCAGATCGGTACCGGAGACCGTTCTGAGAAGATCAGAACCTACAACTTCCCACAGGGAAGAGTAACCGACCACCGGATTGGCCTGACACTGTATAAACTTGACAAAATAATGAATGGAGATATCGGAGAAATCATAGACGGGTGCATTTTGGCAGATCAGACAGCGAAACTCGCCCGGATGAATCAGGAAGGATAAGAAATGTTCCCCATCAGTGTTTGATGATGGGGAATTTTATCATAAAGAAAAGGGTGTTTATGGAAATAAGACAGGGATATTCATATCATATCAAGGATGTTTTTTGATAAAAAGCGGAATATTTAATATTTTGATTTTTCCAAACTTATTTTATAATAGGCATATACGGGTATAGAAAAAGGAGGACACAGAATATGGCAAACAGTTTTGAGTATTTTTCACCCACACGTGTTATTTTTGGAAAGGAAACAGAGAAGCAGACAGGAAAACTGATCCGGGAATACGGGGGATCCAGAGTCCTTGTTCTGTATGGAGGAAAGAGTGCGGTTCGCTCAGGTCTTCTTGACCTGGTAAAGGAATCCCTGAAGGAAGAGGAGCTTTATTTCCAGGAGCTTGGTGGAATTGTTCCAAATCCTCATCTGGACAAGGTATATGAGGGTATTGAGATCGGTAAAAATGAGGGTATTGATTTCCTGCTGGCCGTTGGCGGCGGAAGTGTTATTGATACAGCTAAGGCGATCGCTTATGGACTTGGCGAGCCGGAAAAGGATGTCTGGGAATTATATGAGCATACAAGAAAAGCCAGAAAGTGCCTGCCGGTTGCCAGTGTACTGACAATCGCCGCAGCAGGAAGTGAAACTTCAAGGAGCAGTGTGATCACCAATGAGAAGACACTGGAAAAGAGAGCTTATGATGATAACCTGGCAAGACCTAAGTTTGCGATTATGAATCCGGAATTTACCAAAACCCTGCCGGATTACCAGACGGAATCCGGATGTACCGATATTATGATGCATACCATGGAACGTTATTTTACCAATGGTGGCAATATGGAGATCACAGATGCCCTGGCAGAAGGTCTTCTTCGTACCGTAATGGAAAATGCAAAAATTCTGCATACCGAGCCGGATAACTATGATGCCCGTGCGGAGATTATGTGGGCTGGAAGCCTGGCACATAATGACCTGACAGGCTGTGGCAATGACGGTGGTGACTTTATGTCCCATAAGTTGGAGCATGAACTGGGTGGTATGTTTGATGTGACTCATGGCGCCGGACTGGCAGCCATCTGGCCAAGCTGGGCGAGATATGTTTATAAGTATTGCCTGCCCCGATTTGTGAAATATGCAAAGAATGTAATGGGCGTTACGGCAGGTGGCAGTGATGAAGAAACAGCACTTCTTGGTATAAAAGCCATGGAGGAGTTTTATCACAGTATTGGCATGCCGGTTAATTTAAAAGAGCTGGGCATCCACCCGACAGAGGAACAGATCCGGGAAATGGCAGAGGGATGCCTGAAAGCAAGCGGAAGTTCTACAGGTTCTGCAAAGAAGCTGGATCTGCAGGATATGATCCGAATCTATCAGATGGCAAACAAAGCATAAAACAATAACAGAAAGCGTGAAAAAATGGCATATTATGTGGCTGATGAAGCAGTAGTCAAAGGTAAAGTGACGATCGGGGAGGAAGCAGGGATCTGGTATCATGCAACGATACGGGCAGATTCTGATCAGATTACGATTGGCAGCAGAACCAATGTACAGGACAATGCTGTGATCCATACCTCCCGGAACTATCCGGTCAGCATTGGAAACGGAGTGACGATCGGCCACAGTGCCATTGTCCATGGATGCACGGTTGGAAATAATACACTTGTTGGAATGGGAGCTATTATTCTGAATGGGGCAGTGATCGGAGATAACTGCATCATTGGTGCCGGGGCACTGGTCACCCAGAACAGTAACATACCTGACGGCAGTCTTGCCTTTGGCAACCCGGCAAAGATCATACGGAAGCTGACGGAAGAGGAAATTGCCGATAATAAGGGAAATGCTGACAGGTATGTACAGGCTGCCAGAGCGCAGCTGCCACAGAAGTGAAAGAAGAGAATACCATGAGGATATCAGTATAAGATGGCTGTGTTTTCTGATCTGTTCAGAGATGCACAGCCATCTTTTTATTCTATTCAGCCAGTTCCTCGGCTAAAGCTTCGATCTTCTTCATGGTATCTTCATTGACTGCAGAACGGATCGTCACCGTATTTTCGACAAAGGTCAGATTCTTGCAGTCCTTCAGAACCTCCATCATGCCCTTCGCAGCAGTGGGAGCCCAGCATCCATTTTCTATAAAGGCAATGGTGCGGTTCTGATAATTATGCTCCTTTAAGAGACGGAGGAAATTGTCCATATAAGGGAAGATGCCGGCATTGTAGGTGATGGAAGCCAGAACCAGCTTATCATAGCGGAAGGCATTTTCAAGGCAGAAGGAAAGGTCTGTTCTTGCAAGATCCATCAGGACAACATTTTTGCAGCCCTTTTTCTCAAGAATATCGGCAAGAAGCTCAGCAGCTTTTCTCGTGTTGCCGTAAACAGAGGCATAGGCGATGGTGATGCCCTTTTCCTCCGGCTGGTAGGAAGACCAGGTATTATATAAGGATAAATAGCAGGCAAGGTTTTCAGAAAGTACAGGACCATGAAGCGGACAGATCTTCTGGATGGTCAGCCCGGAAGCCTTTTTCAGAAGATTCTGTACCTGCATGCCAAAACGGCCTACAATACCAAAGTAATAGCGGCGGGCACCATCTGTCCAGGCTTCCTCTTCATCAAGGGCACCGAATTTACCAAAGCCATCTGCAGAGAACAGAATCTGATCGCAGGCATCATAGGTCACCATGACTTCTGGCCAGTGAACCATGGGAGCTGCCACAAAGGTAAGCTCATGCCTGCCAAGACCTAAGGTATCTCCTTCCTTGATCACCATACGGTTTGTGTTAAAATCACTGCCAAAGAACTGCTTCATCATGGTGAAGGCCGGCGCAGAGGAAACCACACAGGTATCCGGATAGGCTTCCATGAAAATAGCAATGCCTGCAGAGTGATCAGGCTCCATGTGCTGGATGACCAGATAATCAGGCTTTCTGCCGGAAAGTACAGAAGAGAGCTTTAACAGCCATTCTTCTGTAAAGCCAGCATCTACGGTATCCATGACGGCAATCTTTTCATCCATGATAACATAGGAATTGTAGGACATGCCGTGAGGAACCGGATATTGCCCCTCGAAGAGATCGATTCTGTGGTCATTCACACCAATATAAAAAATATCATCTGAAATGTACATAATAAAAGTCCTTTCTGTCAGTAGTATGCTCCAGGGAAAGTATAACATCTGATGGCTTTTCTGAAAAGATTTTTTGACTTTTCAGAAGCTGAATAATAGAGTAAAATATATCAGTAAGCAGGACAGGACTGCAATTAATGAAGGAAAGGTATGGACAACAGGATGAAAAGTGTAGATCAGAAGGAATTTTTAGGCGGACAGGGAACGGTCCATTTTGACCATATACTGGAGGCAGACGAAATGCACGGCATGAACCGTGTATATGCAAAGGTGACACTGCAGAAGGGATGCTCCGTAGGTTATCATGTGCATCAGGGAGACGGGGAAGACTATTATGTGCTTAAAGGCACCGCAACCATAGATGACAACCATGAAAGAACTCTGACCTTAAAGCCGGGAGAGCATTATTTTACCCCCTCCGGCAAGGGACACAGCCTGACCAATCTGGAGGAGGATGAGCTTCAGGTCATGGCGCTGATCATCTATGACCATGAAAAACAGGATTAGACAGGAGAAAAATATGTATCAGGAAGTTTCACAGTTATTAATGTATGGAGATCTGGACAGGGAGGGGATACTGTATCAGCTTGGAGAGCTGTTTGGACGTTATGAGAAGGGCGTCTATGACCGGATGGAGCTTGTGAGGGATATCAATACCCAGGTAAAGCACATCCTGAAGGTGGCAACAGACTATGGCTTTGACGATAACCTCTGGCACAATTATCTGACTTTTTTTCTGATGATGAGCGAGAATCCTTTCAGTCTTACCTGTGAAAAGGTGGGGGCCAATGAAGGAACTGTCAACGAGCTGGTTGAAAATGATTTCCGTATTTTCAGGGCTCTTTTTGACTATGATTTCGATCCCATTGAAAGGGATCTTGGGATACAGTGCTTTTCCAGGCTTTCCCACTATCAGGCAGTACATAAGAAGGAGTTGATGTACAACAAAAATGTCAGTGAAAAGGTACGTTCCCTAAGCAGGAAGCTGGAGCAGACCAGTGATGAGAAGGAATTTTTCGATGTGATCACCGGCTTTTATAAGGATTATGGAGTTGGCATGTTTGGTCTGAACAAGGCATTCCGTATTGAGGAAAAGCCGCAGGGCGGTATTCTTTTCCGTCCGATCAACAATATGGATACGGTCATGCTTTCTGATCTTGTGGGCTATGAGATCCAGAAAAAGAAGCTTGTGGAGAATACCGAAGCCTTTGTAAAGGGAAAAAGAGCCAACAATGTGCTGCTCTTTGGTGACAGCGGTACCGGCAAGTCTACCAGTATCAAAGCGATCGTCAATCAGTATTATGATGACGGCCTTCGCATGATCGAGATTTACAAGCACCAGTTCCAGTATCTTTCTACGGTGATCGCAGATATCAAGAACCGAAACTATAAGTTTATCATTTATATGGATGACCTTTCCTTTGAGGAATTTGAAATTGAGTACAAATATCTGAAGGCTGTGATTGAGGGCGGTGTGGAAACAAGACCGGACAATATCCTGATCTATGCGACATCCAACAGGCGCCATCTGATCAAGGAAAATTGGAATGACAGAAATGACCAGGATAACAATAATGACAAGCATCATTCTGATACTGTAGAAGAAAAGCTGTCACTGGTAAACCGCTTCGGTGTGACTATCAGCTATGAAAAGCCGAATCAGAAGGAGTATTTCAATATCGTGGTCAATCTGGCAAAACGTGCCGGCATCACCATGTCTGAAGAAGAGCTGACGAGGGAAGCCAACAAGTGGGAGCTGAGCCATGGCGGCATTTCCGGCAGAACAGCCCAGCAGTTTGTTGATTATCTGCAGAGCACCCAGTAAAGCGGCGGATAAGGAGAAGAGGTACAGAATGAAAAGGTTTTTGAAGGAATTTAAAGAGTTTGCCTTAAGAGGCAATGTGATGGATATGGCAGTTGGTATTATCATTGGTGGTGCATTCTCCGGAATTGTAACTTCCCTGACAGATAATTTTATCAATCCTATCCTGAATGAACTTACGGGAAATGCTGTGTATACGAAAACAGAGGTTCTTGGATTTGTATCAGCCTTTCTTTCTTCTGTTGTGAATTTTATCATCATGGCATTTATTCTGTTCTGTCTGGTGAAAGCTATCAATAAACTGATGAGCTTTGGAAAGAAAAAGGAAGAGCCGGCAGCACCGACGACAAAGCTCTGTCCTTACTGTAAGAGCGAGATTCCCATTGATGCGACAAAATGTGCACACTGCACATCTATACTGGAGGAAAAACATGATTAGTGAAGTAGTAAGAGATATCAGGATAAACTGGAAGATCAGTGATGACAAAAGAGATGAGGGCCTGACAACACCGGAGGATATCATAAGATTTGATAATATTTCCTATGGACCATACGGAGATGCCAATCTGCTCGATATTTATCATCAGAAAAAGGTAACGAAGCCACAGAAGACGATCATCAGTATCCATGGAGGCGGCTGGGTTTATGGAAGCAAGGAGCAGTATCAGTTCTACGGCATGCGCCTTGCACAGCGTGGATTTACCTTTGTCAATTTCAACTACAGACTGGCTCCTGAGTATAAATACCCGACGGCTCTTGAGGACATCAACCAGGTATTCCTTTTTATCAGGGATCATGCAGAGGAATATGCTATTGATACCAATAATATTTTTGTGGTGGGGGATTCTGCCGGGGCACAGCTTGCTACCCAGTATCTGATCATCTGTACCAATCCGGAATATGCGAAGCACTTTACCTTTATCCCATCAGGTATAAAGGTACGGGCAGTGGGACTGAACTGCGGCGTTTATGATACCAGTGATCCGGAGCATACAAGTCCGAATGATGTTTTTCTGGAATATACGGGTAAAGAGATACTGGAAGATACAGAAAAAGCCAGAAACATGAGAGAGGAACTGAATACCCTGAAATACATGACAGGGGATTTCCCACCGGCATTTGTGACCAGTGCTGTTCATGATTATATTCTGAAAAATGCGCAGCCCATGTATGAAAAGCTGCAGTCTCTTGGGATTGACAGTGAAGTTCATATTTATGGAAGCAAGGAAAAAGAAGAAGTAGGTCATGTCTTTCATGTGAACTGCCGTCTGCCGGAAGCAGATCAGTGCAATGATGAGGAATGTGCTTTCTTTAACAGATATGTAGTATAGGGAAAAGGGGGATTTCGGAATGCGGAAGCTGCAGAGAAAGAAATACGTTGTGATCACAGGGGCAAGCTCCGGGATCGGTATGGAGTTTGCCAGAAGATTTGCAAGAAAAGGGTACCCACTGGTATTGATCGCCAGAAGGGAAGAGAGGCTGAGAAGTCTTGCCGGTGAGCTTCGGACAGATTGTGAGATTATTGTGGCAGATCTGTCCAGGGAGGAGGAATGCTACCGGGTATTCTATGAACTGAAGGAAAAGCCGGTGGCTTTCCTTATCAATAATGCAGGCTTTGGTGACTGCGGCCTGTTTGAGGAAACAAGACTCCAGAAGGATCTTGATATGATCCGGGTCAATGTGAAGGCGGTTCATATCCTGATGAAGCTGATGCTGCAGAAGATGGAAAAGGAGCATCACGGGTATATCCTGAATGTGGCTTCAAGCGCAGGTCTGATGCCGGGGGGACCTTATATGGCGACCTATTACGCCTCCAAGGCCTATGTAACCAGCCTTACAAGAGCGGTTGCAGAGGAGCTTTCAGAGAAAAAGAGCCGGGTTTACGTGGGATGTCTCTGTCCCGGACCTGTAAATACGGAGTTCAACGAAAGAGCCAATGTGAAATTCGCACTGCCGGGGATCAGCGCAGAAAAATGTGTGGACTATGCGCTGAAGCAGATGGAAAGGAGACAGGTAGTGATCGTGCCCACTCATCTGATGCAGACAGCCATGACACTTGGCAGATTTCTTCCGGTGCCTGTGTATGTAAAGATCGCAGCCTATCAGCAGAAAAAGAAATTTCGGGAGGAGAGATCCTGTGAAAGCAGGTGAAAGATATACAGAAAAAAGAAACGGTTGCATGGGAGCACTTGCACACCGATACTAAAAAATGTATAATACTGTGCAGATATTGATTAAAAACAAAAGGAGCTTGTTATGATACAGTCAAGAACACATAACTGCGGCCAGCTCAGAATCTCAGAAGTAGGAGAAAAGGTAACACTGGTCGGATTTTATGACAATATGCGTAAGGTCAGCAGGAATCTGGGATTTCTGATCCTGCGTGATTTTTATGGAGTAACCCAGATCGTCATCGAGACAGAGGAAATGATGGCGAAGTTAAATGGAGTCAATAATGAATCAACTCTTTCTATCACCGGTATAGTGAGAGAACGTTCAAGCAAGAATGCTTCCCTTCCTACCGGAGAAATTGAAGTAGTACCGGAAGAGATCAAGGTTCTTGGTAAATGTATTTATAATGAACTTCCTTTCGAGATCAACCGCTCTAAGGAAGCTGATGAGGCAACCAGACTGAAATACAGATATCTGGATCTGAGAAATCCGGAAGTAAAGAGCAGGATCGTTTTAAGAAGCAAGATCGTTTCTGAACTGAGAAGCAGAATGACAGAGCATGATTTTCTGGAGATCACAACACCGATCCTGACCTGTTCTTCTCCGGAGGGTGCAAGAGACTATCTGGTACCGTCCAGAAACCATCCAGGCAAGTTTTATGCACTGCCTCAGGCACCGCAGCAGTTCAAGCAGCTTCTGATGACCTCAGGATTTGACAGATATTTCCAGATCGCACCCTGCTTCCGTGATGAGGATGCAAGAGCAGACAGATCTCCCGGAGAGTTCTATCAGCTTGATATGGAAATGGCGTTTGCAACCCAGGAAGATGTTTTCTCTGTCATCGAAGATGTACTGCCTCCTGTTTTCGCCAAATATGGAACTTATAAGACAGCTTCCAAAGCACCGTTTAAGAGAATTTCCTATAAGGATGCCATGGAAAGGTATGGCTCGGACAAGCCAGATCTCAGGATTGATCTTGAACTGCAGGATGTTACAGATGTGATGGCAGACTGTGGATTTGGACCTTTTGAAGGACAGAAGATCAAGGCAATCGTAGTAGATGATTTTACAGCCACCAGAAAGGTGATCGACAAGATCTGTGCGGATGTGGAAGTACAGAGTGGAAATAAAGCATACTGGTTTAAGGTGGATGAGAGCGGAGAGCTGGCAGGCGGTATTGCCAAATTCCTGCAGGATCGGAAGGAAAAGGTGATGGAAGCCCTTTCCTTAAAACCTGGTGACTTTGTAGGACTTACTGCAGGTAAGCTTCTGGATGCCCAGAAGACAGCCGGAGTCCTTCGTAAATTCCTCGGCATCGCCAGTGAGAAGCACAGAAAGACAGACTGCTATGAATTCTGCTGGATTGTGGATTTTCCGATGTATGAGATCGGTGAAGAGAGTGGAGAGCTGGAATTCTGCCATAATCCCTTCTCTATGCCTCAGGGCGGCATGGAAGCGCTGATGACCAAGGATCCGCTGGATATTTACGCATACCAGTATGACCTTGTCTGCAATGGTGTGGAGCTTTCTTCCGGTGCAGTCAGAAATCATGATCCGGAGATCATGGTGAAGGCATTCCAGATTGTGGGACTGGATGAGGAGCATGTAAAGGCCAAATTCCCTGCCATGTACAATGCATTCTGCTACGGAGCACCTCCGCATGCCGGAATCGCACCCGGTGTAGACCGTATGGTAATGCTGATCGCAGGAGAAGAGAGTATCCGTGAGATCATTCCATTCCCGATGAACAAGACAGCACAGGATGTTATGATGGGTGCACCTTCCGAAGTAGATGAAAAACAGCTTAGGGATGTGCATATCAAGATCGATATTCCTGAAAAAGAGGTATAATCTATGCTGCCAGAGGCATTTACAGACCGGATGCAGGAAATGCTTTCGGCAGAAGAATATCAGGCATTTCTGAAAAGCTATGGAGAACCAAAAAAACAGGCGCTGCGGCTAAACCCCCTGAAGGGGGATAGCGGGCGCTTTTTGGAGTTATGCCCCTTTTCCCTGACAAGGGTTCCATGGGAAGAAAATGGTTACTATTTTGACAGCGAAGACAGACCTGGTAAACATCCTTTCCATGAGGCAGGAGTTTATTATATCCAGGAGGCAAGTGCCATGGCACCGGTACCGTTTCTTGCAGCAAAGCCGGGGGAGAGGATCCTGGATCTGTGTGCGGCGCCTGGTGGTAAGAGTACCCAGATCGCAGCAGCAATGCAGGGCGAAGGAATTCTGGTCTGCAATGAATACAACAGAAAGCGTGCAGAGATCCTTGCTGAGAACATAGAGCGGATGGGTGTGGCAAATGCCATTGTAGTAAACCATGATTCGGCGCAGTTGTCAGAGCTGTTCCCTGGATATTTTGACAGGATCCTTGTAGATGCACCATGCTCAGGAGAAGGGATGTTCCGGAAGAATGAAGAAGCAGTGACGGAATGGAGTCCTGAAAATGTGGAGCTTTGTGCAGAGAGACAGGATGAGATCCTGGATCAGGCGGCCATCATGCTTCATGACGGAGGAAGGCTTGTATATTCTACCTGTACCTTTGCACCGGCAGAGGATGAGGGCAGTGTACAGCGTTTCCTTGACAGACATCCGGAATTTTCCCTGCTTTCCGTAAAAGTGCCGGAGGGCATGGAGCCAGGCAGAAAAGAATGGGCAGAAGGCGGCAGTGATGAGCTTTCAAAAACGATAAGACTCTGGCCGCACAAGCTTATGGGAGAAGGACATTTTCTTGCTGTCCTCCAAAAAGAAGGGTATAATGAAAAAGAAGAGCGTCCTTCCCGGTATGGATATGCCACTCCTGCAAGGGAGAAGGATTATGAAGCATATCTGGCCTTTCAGAAGGAACATCTTCGCAGAAACAGAGAGGGAATCCCGGTATTGTTTGGGGATCAGCTTTATCTGCTCCCGAAAGGGGCACCGGCACTTAAGGGGCTTCGGGTTCTCCGGGCAGGACTGCATCTGGGAACACTGAAGAAGAACCGGTTCGAACCGGGACATGCACTGGCACTTTCCCTGAAGAAGGATGAATTTGAACCGGTCTTTGATCTTACAGTTGGAGAAGGACTTGCAGAAAAGTATCTGCGGGGAGAAACCTTTGAGACGAAAGGAGCACCTTCCTGGAATCTGATCACGATAGAAGGCTACAGCCTCGGATTTGGGAAAAATGCAAACGGGATCATGAAGAATCATTATCCCAAGGGGCTTCGCAAAAACTGGTAAATATGTTTGAAATAGGGGGATAAATGAAAAAAAGCATACGATTTCTGACAGCAGTCCTCCCCGTTATGCTTATGCTTTCGGGCTGCGGACTGCAGGATAAGAATGAAAATATAAAAGCCGGCATGACAGCCATAGAAGCACTAGACTATGACGGCGCGCTTGAAAGCTTTGCTGCGGCAAGAGAAGCGGGCGAGGATGAAAGGCTTCTTGTAAGAGGCGAAGGGATCGCCTATATGGGGAAGACGGAATATGAGGCTGCAATAAACTCCTTTGTGACAGCACTTTCCTTAAGTGATGGCAGAGTTGGCAGTATGGATTATGATATGAACTATTATCTGGCCACTGCCTACTATAAGCAGGGAATGGCAGAGGAAGCTCTTGGAGTGTATAATGCGATCATTGCCATGAAACCGGAGGAGAGGGACGCTTATTACCTCAGAGGTGTGATTGAGACAGAAACAGGAAAAACTGATGCAGCTCTTGCTGACTTTGACAGAACGATCTCTTTAAATGAAAGGGATTATGACAGACTGATCGATATTTATTGTGTATTGAACACGAACGGATATGGAGAGTCCGGAAAGACTTACCTTCAGAATGCAATGGAAAGCGGTACCAGATATATGACCAACTTTGAAAAGGGAAGGATCAGCTATTATCTGGAGGACTATGAGAATGCCAGAACCTACCTTGACAAGGCGAAGGAAGAGGAAGGCAGTGATGCGGTGCTGTTCCTTGGGAAGACGCATGAGGTTCTTGGTGATTATAACTATGCGGTCAGTGTTTATAATACCTTCCTGACAGAAAGCGGCGAGCAGAGTCCGGAGATCCTGAACCAGATGGGGCTGTGCAAGCTGCAGATGAAGGATTATGAAGGTGCTCTTACGGCTTTTCAGCAGGCCATGAACATTGAAGATAATGGCATGATGCAGACACTGAAGATGAACGAAATTGTGGCATATGAAAGGCTTTTGCAGTATAAACAGGCGGCCACCCTTATGAGCAGTTATTTGAAGTCTTACCCGGATGACGAGACAGCCAAAAGGGAATATGAATTTCTGAAAACCCGATAATTGACAGAATACAATATCTTTGAGAGACTATTTTCGTACACCCAATATCTTGTGTATCCTGTTGACTTTTTACAGGTGCGATGATACACTTTTTCTATCAGGACAGGCAGGAAGAATGAACGTATTTTCCTGCAAAAGATATCAAAAAACGGGGTGTAGCAGCAATGATCCAGGTAATTCAGAGAGATGGGGAAATAACAGATTTTACGCTGACAAAGATCAGTGATGCGATTATGAGGGCTTTTCTGGCAACTGACAGAAGAGATGGACATGATGAAGCAGATCTTCTGGCACTCAGGGTAACAGCAGATTTCCAGGAGCGGATTACAGAGGAAGGGGTTCTGGCATCAGATATCCAGGAAAGTGTAAGAAGAGTACTTTTGCAGGCTGGTTATGAGGAAGCAGCCAGAGCATATATAGGAGGATGACAATGATCAATAAACTGATAGCAAAAATTAAAGAAACCGGGGCTCCTATTGTGGTAGGACTGGATCCCATGATGAAGTATATCCCTGAGCAGATTAAGAAAAAGGCTTTTGCAGAATATGGGGAAACACTGGAAGGCGCCGCAGAAGCAGTATTCCAGTATAATAAAGAGATCGTAGACCATATTTACGATCTGGTTCCGGCTGTAAAGCCACAGATCGCCATGTATGAACAGTTTGGAATCCCGGGACTTGTGGCTTTCAAAAGGACAGTAGATTACTGTAAGGAAAAGGGACTGGTTGTGATCGGAGATGTGAAGAGAGGCGATATCGGCTCCACGTCAGAAGCCTATGCAGTAGGACATCTAGGGAAGGTACAGGTAGGCAGTCATTCCTATTATGGATTTGATGAGGATTTTGCAACAGTCAATCCCTATCTTGGATCAGATGGTATCAAGCCTTTTATCAAAGTATGTCAGGAAGAAAAGAAAGGCCTTTTCATTCTGGTCAAGACGTCTAATCCAAGCAGTGGAGAGTTTCAGGACAGAAAGCTTGCAGATGCAGATAACAGGCCGCTATATGAGATCGTTGGAGAGCAGGTAGCCAGATGGGGAGAAGAGCATATGGGAGATGACTACAGCTATATCGGGGCAGTCGTCGGAGCAACTTACCCTGAAATGGGGAAGACTCTGCGGAAGATCATGCCTAAGAGCTATATCCTTGTGCCAGGTTATGGAGCACAGGGAGGAAAAGGGGCTGATCTGGTGCACTTCTTTAATGAGGACGGTCTTGGGGCGATTATTAATTCCTCAAGAGGTATCATTGCGGCTTATCAGCAGGAAAAGTATGAAGCATATGGGGAAGCAAACTTTGCGGAAGCTTCCAGAAAAGCTGTCGAAGATATGAAGGCAGATATTGAACAGGCATTAAATAACAGATAAAGAAAGGGGAACCGTCGGTTCCCTTTTTTGACAGTGCAGGAAAATTCATGGAGATGCGTATGACATATTTTGGATGGGAAATGGAACTTTTGCGCGTGATACAGGAGCTTCATACACAGCTTTTGACACCTGTGCTGGTTTTCCTTTCATGGATTAATAATCATGGAGAATTCTGGATCCTGACAGGTCTGATCCTGACGATTATACCCAAAACGAGAAAGTGCGGAATTTCTGTATTATTGGCTATGCTCTTTGGAACACTGATCACAGATCTGACCTTAAAGGGAATCTGCGCGAGACCAAGACCTTATTATTATACGGAATATATGGACGGGAATCATATCAGACTGCTGATAGAAATGAAGGAAAGGGAGCTGTTGCGTTCATTTCCTTCCGGTCATAGTGTGTGCAGCTTTGCAGCGGCGGTATCCATCCTTTTTTATTACAGAAAAGCGGGGATCGCAGCATTGATACTTGCCTTTTTGGTTGCTTTTTCCAGGCTCTATCTGTTTGTACATTTTCCTACAGATGTACTTGCAGGAATCTGTATCGGAACATTGTGTGCGGTTTTTTCCTGTATGCTGACAGGCAGATTGTATGCAGGAAGGAAAGGAACAAAACAGTAGATGAAAGAATTAACAGTGGAGGCTATAGTTGAGCAGATAGAAACTGTGACGGAATTTGCCAATGCAGAGCTGGAAAAACTGGATTGTCCTATGAAGGCACGGATACAGCTTGATATTGCTATTGATGAAATAGTAAGTAATATTGCCTATTATGCCTATGGGGAAAAAACGGGAACGGTTACAGTAAGGATAGAGGCACTTCAGGAAGAAAATGGCGTACAGCTGATGTTTCTGGATAGCGGATTCCCCTATGACCCGCTGAAAAGGCAGGATCCGGATATTTCTGCAGAGATCGAAGAGCGGAAAGAGGGCGGACTTGGAATCTTTCTTGTCCGTAAAACAATGGATGACATGAAATATGAATATAAAGATGGTCAGAACTGTCTGACGATCAGAAAGAGTTTTTGATGGAATACCAGCACATACGACATGAATTTGATCCGGTATTTGACCGGAACAGTGAAATATTGATCCTGGGAACGCTGCCCTCTGTGAAATCACGGGAGCAGCGCTTTTATTATGGGCACAAGCAGAACAGATTCTGGAAAGTGATAGCAACGCTTTATGGAGAAGCGGTTCCTGTTACCATAGAGGAAAAGAAGAAAATCCTGCTGAGACATCATATAGCTCTTTTTGATGTGATCGCTGAATGTGATATTGCAGGGTCAAGTGACAGCACGATCAGAAATGTTGTCCCAACGGATCTGTCTGTAATCCTGAAACAGGCACCGGTCAGGAAGATCTTTGCAAACGGAAATAAGGCCTATGACCTGTACATGAAATATTCGTATGAAAAAACAGGAATGGAGGCGGGCAGGCTTCCCTCTACCAGTCCGGCGAATGCAGCATATCAGATGGAAAGACTGCTTCAGAGCTGGAAAGTGATCCTGGGGTGATGGTTAAAGTCAGGGATATTTCTGACGATATACATAATAGAAACCTGGAAACGAGCCGGAACGGATTCTGGCGCAAGACAATCACGGAGGAGATCATAATGAGCAATACAGTATCAGGCTATGGAGCAGCTACAGAAGCTGCAGCAGCTGCAGCGGATTATACCAGTACAGCGGCGGAGAAAAAAGAGGTCAGTGGAAAGACCATTGGAAATCCAAAGCTCAGTGAAAAAGCAGCCAGGTATTATGAGCAGCTTAAGAAAAAGTTTTCTAACATGGATTTCATTCTTGTCAGTGAGGATCAGAAGGAGGCAGCTAAGGCACAGGCAGCAAGCTATGCCAATGCCAGTAGGATGGTTGTTCTGATCGATGAAGCCAAGATCGAGCGTATGGCAGAGGATGAAGCCTACAGAAAGCAGTATGAAGGCGTGATCAGCGGAGCAGGCAGTAAGCTGTTACAGATGAAGAGTTCCCTGACAGCTTCCGGTGCACAGGTCAAAGGCTATGGCATGCAGGTGAATGACGGTGGACTGACAAGCTTCTTTGCAGTGCTGAAGAAGTCTTCGGCAGATCAGAAGACAAGGATCGATAAGCAGAAGGAGAAAACAAAGTCAGAGAAGAAGGCTGCAGAAAAGAAAGCAGAAAAGAAGCAAAAGGAAGAAAAGCTGAAGGAAAGCAGAACAGATAAAGCATCAGGGGATGAGGAAGAAACAGTTATGATCTCGGCATCCAGTCTTGAAGAACTGCTGCAGAAGATCGATGATTATTCGCAGAATGAAAGAATGTATTCCATGCAGTCCGAGGAAGAGAAACAGATCGGACAGCATATTGATTTCAGAGGATAATGACAAAGGAATGGCTGGTGTGAATCATTTTTCGCCTTTTCCGTCTGCTACCCTGATCTGACTTGCAACAGCTATAGTAGATTTACCTCTTTTTTGTTTGAACATCTGTTCCCTTTATGTTATACTGTTATTGTGTAATTGAAAAGAAAGTAGGATGTGATTTTCCGATTATTAGATGCCCTCTAGTTTACAAAGGAGGGTGATGCCCTATGGACACGCTTGAAGTTTTAACCTTAGTGCTAGTAATTTTTGCGGCTCTGTCATATATAGACGATCATAATAAAAAGAAATAGCATCCCTACCCTGAGAAAGTAAGATGCTATTTCAATACATTTTATACTACTGAGGGCAAATCGGAATCACATCCGATTCACTTTCTAAGTAGATTATACAATGGGGTGCTTGAGAAATCAAGTACCCTTTTTAATTTAACTATCCTGTTTCTTTGCGTTCCTTGCCCTCTGCCTTTTCAGAAATTCTATTTGTGATGATCCATATTTTCCCTTTGAGATATCATAAGTACCCATTACATATAAATCATCTGGATATTTCAACGCTTCTTCATTTGTCTTTTTATCTTCATCATCCAGATTTCCCCAGCCCTTAATGAGCTTGAATGAGATGATTTGTTAGTTGAAAAAACAAGCATGAAATGATATACTGGACAAGTATATCTATGCTTGACTTTTTGGTTTGCTAAACAAATCAGAAAGGATTGATATACATGGGTAAATCATTAAATGGCAAAGAGCCAGGAAAGGGCATAAGCCAGCGTAAGGAAGATGGCTTAAAATAAGGAGAAAATAATAAGATGGAACAGTACAAGCAGGAATTCATTGAGTTTATGATAGACAGCCAGGTTTTGAAATTTGGCGACTTTACTTTGAAGAGCGGACGGAAATCCCCCTTTTTTATGAACGCAGGGGCTTATGTGACAGGTACCCAGCTCAGAAGGCTTGGTGAGTATTATGCGAAGGCGATCCATGACCACTATGGACTTGACTTTGACGTCCTCTTTGGACCTGCCTATAAGGGAATCCCGCTTTCCGTAGCAACAACTATGGCGATCAGTGAATTATATGGAAAGGATGTCCGCTATTGTTCCAACAGAAAGGAAGTCAAGGATCACGGTGACACTGGAATCCTTCTTGGCAGCAAGCTGAAGGACGGGGACAGAGTCGTTATCATCGAGGATGTGACAACCTCCGGCAAGTCTATTGAAGAGACCTTCCCGATCATTAAGGCACAGGCCGATGTGGAGATCAAGGGACTGATGGTATCCTTAAACCGTATGGAAAAGGGTCAGGGAGAAAAGAGTGCCCTCTGTGAGATCAAGGAGAAATACGGATTTGATGCCAACGCTATCGTAACGATGGCAGATGTGGTAGAATATCTCTATCAGAAGGAATACAAGGGAACTGTTTATATTGATGAGGAACGTAAGAAACAGATTGATGATTATTATGCTGTTTATGGAGCAAAGCAGTAAACTGATGTAGAAAGGCGAGGACTTAGCATGGAAGAAAAAACGTATAAGATTATGAGTGGCAGCGGAGCTACAAGTATTGCTGTTGGAGTAGTTACACTGGTAACCGGACTTGTCTGCGGCATCCTGATGATTGTAAGCGGAGCAAAGCTCCTTCTTGGAAAATCCAAAATATTATTTTAACAAGAGAGGGCATTCCTGATGGCAGGAATGCCTTTTGTCGCAGGACACCCATGAGGAACTGATGCTGCAGAAAGGAACACATATGGGATTTCGAGGTTACATTTTTACAAATAAAAAACACCCGGAAAAGGGGATCATGTCCTTTATCCTGGGGATCCTTTCCCTTGGAACCTATATCATGGCAGTTTATCTGTCCTATCAGGGAAAAGGGGTATCATCGGCAAGATATGGGGCGGCTGGTGTTCTGGCCAGTGTTTTCATGACAGTCGGACTGATCCTTGGGATCATGTCCTTACGTGAAAAGGAAACCTTTAAACTGTTTCCGGTACTTGGCATGATTGTCAATGTACTTGCCTTTTTTGCGTTGAGTTTAATTCTATATGCAGGAGCGTATGTGAGTTGATGGAAGAGAGATTTTTGCTGGCGAAGACCAGAATTTATGAAATTGCAGAAGGAAAAGATATGTCGGCAGATATGCCGGAGGTATTTGCAGATTATTTCCGGAAGGTGGCAGAGTTTCTGAAGCTGGTACTGGAGCATGAGAACTTTGTGGAAGAGGGAGGCCTGCAAAAGGCAGAGCTTTCCGAACTGCAGAGAAGAAATCACAGCCTGTATGAGGATATCCTGCCGGCACATTATGAGGAAAGCTATGGAAATCCAGCATACTGTGTGAAGAGACTGGGAGAAGAGTATGGCAGGCTGCTTTCCTTTTTGTATGCGGAGATGCGAAGTCTGATCCCCTTCTGCCATGAACGGCAGGAGGAAGAAATCCTGATCAGGCTGGAGCTTTTTTTGCAGGTATACAGTGCTTTTGAGGGAAGCCTGCTGGAGGAAGAGAAGCTTCCATCCTACGAGTCTGTCCGGGAGGATATTTACTATTTCGTCAGTGATTATACCAGAGATTCCTTCAGGAAAAAGTTAGAGGGCATGTTCCTTCCGGAACAGGATTTTGCTTGGAAAATACTACGGGAAAACAGCCTTGATACACCGGCATACCTGTACGCTTTTGGAGAATATATTACAGAAAATGAGTTAAGGACATGGGAGCATCTGAAGGAGCTGCCGCAGGAAACAATAGATCTGATGGCAGATACCTATACAGAGGGGTACCGGATCGGTTTCCTGATGGGAAACAAGGATATCGGTAAGAAAAAGATCGTAAATATCAGATACACGCTTGGCTTTGAAAGAATGATCCTGAAGGCTATCAGGAATTTTGAGGCCATGGGACTTGAGCCTGTGATCTACAGGGCACCGGCAAGTCTTCTGATGGGGAAGAGCCTGAACCGGAATGGCTATTTTGGGGCGATCCCCAATAAGCAGTATGATTTTGATCATAAGGATGATATCGGGCTGTTTCTGGACAAGCGTCTTGTACAGATCAGACTGGAGGCATGGCAGGAATGCTTTGAAGAGTTTAAGGAGCAGGCCGGTTATTTTGGAGGACCTGCAGTGGTAGAGGTTTTCGGGGAAGCACCGGAGGATCTGAAAGAAAAGGAAGAAGCGGTACACTTATCAGAAAGCCAGCAGAAGCTTACTGTAGAGTATATGACACAGGCCGGTGAAATTCAGAACCGTTATATTAAGGGAGAAGAAAGAAGCTTTACCATCATTGCTTTCCCGACACCGGAGATCGGTGAGAACTATCCGGAGATCTTCGATGAGGTGATCCGGATCAATACCCTGAATTATCAGAAATATCAGAAGATCCAGCAGAAGATCATAGATACCCTTGACCTTGGAAAATATGTGATCGTAAAGGGCAGAGGAGAGAACAGGACAGGCATGAAGATCATGCTGCACCATCTGACAGATACAGCACATCAGACGAACTTTGAAAACTGTGTGGCAGATGTGAATATTCCGGTGGGGGAGGTATTTACTTCTCCTGTACTGACCGGTACTGAAGGAATACTTCATGTGACGAGAGTTTTTTTAAACGGACTGGAATTCAGGGATCTTTCCCTGCAGTTTGAAGATGGAAAGGTAAAGGATTATACCTGCAGCAATTTTGAGGAAGAAGAAAAGAACAGGAAATATATCCGGGACAATATTCTGTTCCATCATGATATGCTGCCAATCGGAGAATTTGCTATTGGCACCAATACCACAGCTTATGTGGTGGCCAGAAAGTATCAGATCGAAGATAAGCTGCCGATTTTGATCGCAGAAAAGACAGGACCGCATTTTGCAGTGGGAGATACCTGCTATTCCCATGCGGAGGATGTTGCTGTTTATAACCCGGACGGAAAAGAGATCATTGCCAGAGATAACGAGTGCTCGCTCCTTCGCAGGACGGAGCCGGAGAAAGCCTATTTTAACTGCCATACGGATATCACGATCCCTTTTGATGAACTGGGAGAGATCAGTGTGGTAACGGAAGAGGAACAGGTGATTACAGTGATCGAAGACGGAATGTTTGTGCTGCCCGGCTGTGAAGAATTGAATGAGCCATTGCTTGTTTCCCTTAAGAAACAATAAATTGTTATATTTGGAGTTGCAATCAAGAAGTTGGATATAGTATGATGTAAATGTTCGGGACTACGCAAACAGGAGGAGAGAATTATGCCAAAGGTAGGAATCGTCATGGGCAGTGACTCAGATCTTAAGGTGATGAGCGGTGCTGCAGCGATGCTGAAGGAACTGGGAATTGATTATGAGATGAGAATTATTTCCGCACACAGAGAGCCGGATCTTCTGATCGAATGGACCAGATCGGCGAAGGAGCGCGGATTAAAGGTGATCATTGCAGGAGCAGGAATGGCAGCAGCACTGCCTGGAATGTGCGCAGCACTCTTTTCCCTGCCTGTTATAGGGGTTCCTCTTTCCGGGAAGAAGCTGGATGGCATGGATGCAGTGTTCTCCATTATGCAGATGCCGCCCGGAGTTCCTGTTGCAACAGTTGCCATTGACGGGGCAAAGAATGCAGCAATCCTTGCAGCAAAGATGCTGGCAACCGGCGATGACAAGCTGCTGGCAAGGTTGGAAGCTTACACGGAGAATCTGAAGGAGCAGGTAGAGGCAAAGGATCAAAAGCTGCAGCAGATTGGATATGAGAATTACCTGAATCAGTAAGAATACGATAAGCAAAGAGAAAAGGAGAAAGAAATGGACTATAAGACGGCCGGTGTGGATATTGAAGCAGGTTATGAATCTGTGGAGTTAATGAAGAAGTATGTGAAAGAGACTATGAGACCAGAGGTTCTTGGCGGGATCGGTGGTTTCTCAGGAGCATTTTCCTTAAAGAACATTAAGGACATGGAGGATCCGGTGCTGCTGTCCGGAACAGACGGCTGTGGGACGAAGGTGAAGCTGGCATTTTTGATGGATAAGCATGATACGATCGGTATTGATGCGGTAGCCATGTGTGTCAATGATGTAGCCTGTGCCGGTGGAGAGTCTTTATTTTTCCTTGATTATATTGCCTGTGGCAAGAACTATCCGGAGAAGATCGCAACGATCGTAAAGGGTGTTGCAGAGGGCTGTAAGCAGGCAGGGGCAGCCCTTGTCGGAGGAGAGACAGCAGAGCACCCAGGACTGATGCCGGAGGATGAATATGATCTTGCAGGCTTTGCAGTTGGCGTGGTGGACAGAAAGGATCTGATCACCGGAGAACATATCAAGGATGGCGATATGCTGGTCGGTATTGCTTCCTCAGGCGTTCACAGCAATGGATTTTCCCTGGTACGTAAGGTGTTCGAGATGACGAAGGAATCTCTTGATACTTATTATGTTGAACTTGGAACAACACTTGGCGAGGCACTGATCGCTCCGACCAAGATTTATGTAAAGACATTACAGGCCATTAAGAAAGCCGGTGTGACCGTTAAGGGCTGCAGTCATATTACCGGCGGCGGCTTTTATGAAAATATTCCCCGTATGCTTCCGGAAGGGGTGCGTGCAGTGGTAGAGAAGGACAGCTATCCGGTTCTTCCTATCTTTAAACTGCTGCAGAAAACAGGAAACATTGCAGAGAAAATGATGTATAATACATTTAATATGGGACTTGGCATGGTACTTGCCATTGATCCGGCAGATAAGGATAAGGTTCTTTCCGCTATTGAAGCAGCCGGTGAAAAGGGCTATGTGGTAGGAAAGGTCATTGCCGGTGAGAAGGGTGTAGATTTATGCTGAGAGTAGGAATCCTTGCCGCAGGCGGTGGTACCAATCTGCAGGCCATCATTGATGCAGTGGAGAGTGGGAAGATCACTGATGTGGAGCTTTCCTTTGTACTGAGCAACAAGCCTGGTGTCAGGGCACTGGAGCGTGCAAGGGCGCATGGGATCAAGGATATTGTTGTAGACATGAAGTCCTTTGCAGACAGGGAAGACTTTAATCAGAAGCTGAGCGAAACGATCGATGCGGAGAACCCGGATCTGATCGTACTGGCAGGCATGATGATCATGATGCCTGCAGAGCTTGTAAGGAAATATCATAACAGGATCATCAATGTACATCCAGCACTGATCCCGGCCTTCTGTGGAAAGGGATTTTATGGACTGAAGCCTCACGAGGCAGTGCTTAAGAGCGGTGTCAAGGTGACAGGTGCTACGGTTCATTTTGTGGATGAGGTTTATGACCATGGTGCCATCATCATGCAGAAGGCTGTGTATGTACAGAACGGTGATACACCGGAGGTACTGCAGCACAGGGTAATGGAAGAGGCAGAGTGGCAGATCCTTCCAAGGACAATTGATCTGATCGCACATGGCAGGGTGACCGTAAAAGACGGAATTGCCATTGTAGAAGAATAAAATGATGTCGGGGTCAAAAGCCCCCGACTTTGATACCTACGGATTGCTTCGTGCT
>NZ_JAXXXI010000043.1:0-28473 GCF_037359455.1 Suilimivivens sp. | reverse complement strand
GGGAGAGGAACCGAAGGGCATGTATTGAACTGTCCGCAAAAAATGACCGACTGATGTTGATCACCGTAGGCAGGATCATAATGGCAAGTACGATCACGGCCGACAGCAGATTCGCTCCACCCGTAAACTGATGAGTATCTGATCCTTTAAATATGGCAAGCTCCAGTTTGTACATAAGAGGGTTCAGGATCATCAGTCCAAGAAGTCCGTATACTACCGAAGGGATGCCGGCAAGAAGCTCTACTGCAGGCTTCACGAGAGCTGCCAGCTTCCTCGGTGCTGTTTCTGCCAGAAATACCGCTGTCAGGATTCCGATCGGAACGCCAAGGAGTACCGCAAGTGCTGTTCCTATAATAGATGTCAGGATAACATACAGGATACCAAAAGATGGATTTTCTGCCGTTGGCTTCCATGCTGTTCCAAAAAGGATTTCCCTGATACCTACCTGAAACAGGGCTGGTGTTCCGTTTATCACCATATATACCGTAATGGAAATAACCGCCAATATGGCAAGAAATGCGCACAGGGTAAATATAACCTGTGCGATTTCCTCCACTGCGGACTTATTCTTTCGGTTTCCCAAGATGGAAAAAGTCTGCTGCTTGTTCAAGATGATTACCTCTCTTTAGTCTACGGTGATCAGACCTACACCGGAAATTACCTGCTTTCCTTCATCGGATGCCAGATATTTGAAAAGCTCCTGTACAGCTTCACTCTGCTCACTGATCTCACCCTTGGTAGCCATTACGAAAGGTCTGCTCAGGAAATAATTTCCAGCCTTGATATTCTCTGCAGTTGCTTCAACATCATCAAGTGCAAAAGCCTTTACTGTATCATCAAGTGCATCCAGTGATACATATCCGATTGCTCCAGGAGTAGCTGCCACCTTAGCGATCACTGCACCTGTGCTGTCCAGTTCACTTGCATAAGCGCAGGCATCTTCCAGCTCAAGAAGCTCTTCAAAGGCTCCTCTTGTACCGGATCCTGCTTCACGTCCGATCACTACAATAGGTGCATCTTCACCGCCAAGTTCACTCCAGCTCTTAACCTCTCCCTTATAAACGCTGATCAGCTGATCCTTTGTCAGACCTGAAACAGTGTTTGCAGGATCTGTTACTACTGCAATACCATCAATTGCTACGATATTTTCTACAGCGCCAGCTTCCTTCTCTTCATCCTTTAATGCTCTGGAGGAATTACCGATATCAACGCTTCCTGCAGTTACTGCTTCAATACCTGCGGAAGATCCTGTGAACTCTGCTGTTACAGTAACGCCAGGATACTTTGCCATAAAGCTCTCTGCTACTGCATTGGCAAGCTTCTCCATAGATGTGGATCCTGCCATGGAAATAGTTCCGGAAAGATCTGCTGATGCTTCAGCCGGAGCCTGTGTCTCCTCTGCAGACGAATCTGCTGTCTCTGTTGTCTCTGCTGTTTCTTCTGTTTCTGCTCCGGTTGTATCAGCTGCTGTTGTATCAGCCGCTGCGCTTCCGCAGGCTGCAAGACCAAACACCATTGCTGCTGCACATGTCAGTGCAAGAATCTTCTTCATTTTCATTTTTTCATTTCTCCTCTTATTGTTATTCATCTGCAGACATTTCAAAAGCTCTGTGCTTTTCTTGTCTGTGCTTTGTATATTAGCATGAGAAAGTATAAGAAAATATCATAGAGAGGTAAGGATTATGTAAGATTTGTGTAAAAGACAAAATGTGCGCCACAAAAGCGCACATTTCAAATTATTCCATATATTTATCCTGCAGGATCTCTATCGCAGAAGAACCTCTTCCATGACGTTAAGAAGCTCTTCTGTTTCCTGCAGCAGGGATCTGGCATCCTTCTCTGCCACACCAGATCTCTGATAATGATACACAAAGGTTGTCAGCTTGATATTGAAGGAAAGCTTTTCCACCTTTCCAAGAAGCTCCGGGATCCGCTCCGCATGGATCCTGGCATCCGCCTTGATCAGAAGCTTTATTTCACCGTTCTTTCCCTTCAGCTCGGTAATGTACAGTCTGTGTGCCTGAGACCTGATCAGAGCGATACGCAGCAGATTGTGCACCGGTACCGGGATCTCCCCGAAACGATCCAGCAGTTCTTCCTTCATATCATCGCACTCACTCTGGCTCTCAATCCCGGCAATCCTTTTATAAATATCCAGTTTCTGTACTTCGTTAAGGATATAGGACGGAGGAATATAAGCATCCACATCCAGGTCTACTGTGGTATTGAAATCCTCCGCCACACTGTCCCCTTTAAGCGTTTTCACCGCCTCATTCAGCATCTTGCAATACAGGTCATAGCCGACCGCCTGCATATGCCCGGACTGCTTCACCCCAAGCAGATTGCCGGCACCTCTGATCTCAAGATCCCTCATGGCAATCTTGAAGCCACTTCCAAGCTCGGTAAATTCCTTGATCGCCGCAAGACGTTTTTCGGCGATCTCCTTCAGCATCTTATCTCTTTTATACATCAGAAAGGCATAAGCCGTCCGGCTGCTCCTGCCGACTCTTCCCCTGAGCTGGTAAAGCTGGGACAGTCCCATATTATCCGAATCATGGATGATCATGGTGTTGACATTGGGGATATCCAGTCCGGTTTCAATGATCGTTGTGGATACCAGTACGTCAATATCTCCATTGATGAAATCATACATGATCTTTTCCAGCTCCCGTTCCTGCATCTGCCCATGGGCAAAGGCTACATCAGCCTCCGGTACAAGACTCTGGATCTGTGCTGCAACATCTGCAATGTTATTGACTCTGTTATATACATAATAAACCTGTCCGTTCCGGGAAAGCTCCCTGACGATGGCTTCCCTCACCATTTCTTCGTTATATTCCATAACATAGGTCTGAATTGGCAGTCTGTCATTCGGAGCCTCCTCCAGGACGCTCATATCCCGGATTCCGATCAGACTCATATGGAGGGTTCTCGGAATCGGTGTCGCCGTCAGCGTCAGCACATCCACCTGTTCCTTCATCTTCTTGATCTTCTCCTTGTGCCCAACCCCAAAGCGCTGCTCCTCATCTACGATCAGAAGTCCAAGATCCTTGAATACCACATCGGAAGACAGTACTCTGTGGGTGCCGATCACGATATCCACCAGTCCCTTCCGGAGATCCTCTATTGTTTTCTTCTGCTCACTGCTGCTCCGGAATCTGGAAAGCAGATCGACCCGCACCGGAAAGTCCTTCATACGCTGTACAAAGGTATTGTAATGCTGCTGGGCAAGGATCGTAGTCGGCACCAGATATACGACCTGTTTTCCCTCCTGAACAGCCTTAAACGCTGCCCGGATGGCAATTTCCGTCTTCCCATAGCCCACATCACCACAGATCAGACGGTCCATGATCTTTTTGCTTTCCATGTCCTTCTTGGTGGCTTCAATGGCAGAAAGCTGATCCTCAGTTTCTTCATAAGGAAACAGCTCCTCGAATTCCCGCTGCCAGACAGTATCCTTTCCATAGGAATAGCCTTCACTCTGCTGTCTGATGGCATACAGCTCAACCAGATCCTTTGCCACCTCGTTAACTGCCGCCTTTGTCTTATTCTTTACCTTAACCCACTCTGCCGTCCCAAGCTTATTGAGCTTTGGCACCTTTGCATCTGCAGAGGCATATTTCTGGATCACATCAAGACCTGTCGCGAGAACATACAGGATACCGCCATCCCTGTAGGAGATCTTGATATAGTCCTTGACTACCTTTTCCACCTCTACCTTTTCAATACCCTGATAAATACCAAGCCCATGATTTTCATGGACAACATAATCTCCGACAGACAGTTCGGAAAAGTCGTTGATCTTCCTTCCTTCATACTGCTTTTTCTTCTTTTTTTTCTTCTTTTCAGCACCAAAGATATCACTCTCAGAAATGACCGCAAACTTCAGCAGCGGATATTCAAAGCCCCGGAATACTCTTCCATAGAAGGTCATGATCTCCCCTGCCTTTATCTCCCTGTCCGGATCCTCGGTATAAAATGTTGTCAGTCCATCTTCTGACAGATCAGCCGCAAGTCGTTTCGCCCTTGTTCTGGAACCGGAAAGCAACAGCACACGATAACCGTTTTTCTTATATCTCTGCAGATCTGATACCAGTGCTTCAAAGCTGTTATTATAGGAAGAGATACTCTTGGCAGAAATATCTGCTTTCCAGTCAGGCTTCAGCAGTCCGCCCTTCAGGTCAAGTGCAGCCAGGGATGCCAGACGGAATGCGGACATCCTGGCTGTTACCTCAGCTACGGAATACAGAAAGTCTGCCTGTCCCGGAAGAATATAGCCCTTTTCCAGACGGTGGCTCATGCTCTCCCTGAATTCGAGTTCTACTGCTGACGCATGCTCCCTGATCCTCGCCGGTTCATCCAAAAAAACAATACTGTTCTCCACGTCCAGACAGTTCAGGAAAGATACCGTATCCTCATAAAAATATCTGACATATCCATCCAGATTGGCCAGGCTCTTATAAGCAAATACCTCTTCCTTCAGCGTATTCATCTGCTCTTCCACCCGGTGGGCTTCTTCCGTTTTAAATTCCTTCCGGAGTTTTTCTGAGAACTTTTTGCTTTCCTTCTCAATCTGCTCCATGCCCTTTTTCAGTTGTTCCTCTGTAAGGATCAGCTCACAGGCCGGATAGATCGTTATGGAAGAAAGCTTCTCAATAGACCTCTGGCTCTGCACATCAAAGCTGCGGATGGATTCCACATCATCTCCCCACAACTCGATCCGGTACGGGTTTTCCTCTGTCAGATCGAAAATATCAATGATCCCGCCACGAATGCTGAACTGCCCCGGTGCTTCCACCTGATAGACATTCTCATAGCCAAGCTTCACGAGCTCCTCTACCATCTTTTTTTCATCCAGAGAGCCATTACAGCTTACCGTGATCACATTATCCCTGAAAACAGAAAGTGGAATCTGCGGTGCAAGAAGACTCCCAAAGGTCGTCACCACAGTAAAGGGTCTTCCCTCCATCATCCTGCGGAAACACCGGATCCTCTCCTTGGTAAGCTGATTTCCATGGATATCTGCCTGATAAAAGATCACATCCCTGGCTGGAAAGCAGGTCGTATTTCTGTCATAAAAGCGGTAGTCCTCCTGCAGCTCCTTCATCCTTTGGTCGCTGAAGGTCACGATCAGCCTGCACCGAAGTCCTTCCGAAAGGCCATATGCCATATGAAGCTTCTGGGACTCCACACAGCCTGTCAGAGCTGCATATTTCCCCGGCTTTTTTAATAGTTTCCTTATTTCTTCAAATTCCGAAAGCTCATATAACGGAGCTGTCAGTGCCCTCATATGATTCCTGTTCCTTTCAGTCCTTCTGGTTTTTCTTCGAGTTATACAGATTCATTGCCTTATCAATATCTTCTGCAAGGATCGTTTCAATGGCTTTTACTGCTGTCTTTCTGCTCTCTGCCATGATCTTTTCCTCTTCCTTCGAAAAATGTCCAAGCACATAATCCGCCAGATCATAGCCTGCAGGCTTTTCCCCGACACCCATTTTGATTCTGGCAAAGTTTTCATGTCCAAGCTGTGCAATGATATTCTTCAGTCCATTATGTCCACCTGCACTGCCCTTCTTCCGGATCCTGATCTGTCCTACATCCAGACTGATATCATCTGCAATGACGATCAGTTCTGTAGTCTCATCGATCTTGTAGAAGCGTACTGCCTCTGCAATACTCTCCCCACTGAGGTTCATATAGGTCAGTGGCTTTAACAGAAGCACCTTTTCAGAACCGATCATGCCCTTTCCGGTCAGTCCTTTAAACTTGTTTTCCAATACCCTTATATTATATTTCTCTGCCAGCTCATCAATAACCTGCCAGCCAATATTATGCCGCGTTCCTTCGTATTTTGTCCCTGGATTCCCCAGTCCTGCGATGAGATACATTTTTCTTTTCCTCTTCTTTCTGAAGCCTGCGAAGCGCGGAACAATCCGCAGGCATCAAAGTCAGGAGTCTTTAACCCCGACCTCATATACATGATAAAACAAGGCCATATTTATCATATGTCCCTGTACCGCCTTCAATATAACATATCTTCTGCCCTTTTTGCAACCGGCATCCAGCATCCAGCACACCGGCAAAATAGCACAAAAAAGCTGCCACCGCATAAAGGCAGTGACAGCTTTCATTGTAACTGGTATCAGGTTTTTCAGGTCTCTGCCTAAGCCTCTTCGTCCGGTTCCTGCAGCGCCTGTTCATAACGATCCAGAATGATCTTCTGGATATTTTCTCTTGTTGAGGAATTAATAGGATGTGCGATATCCCGGTACTCTCCATCTGTCGATTTCTTACTCGGCATGGCAATGAAGCAGCCCTTTTCTCCCTCTATCACTTTAATGTCATGGATTACGAATTCATCATCGATCGTAATGGATACGATCGCTTTCATCTTACCCTCCTTCGCAACCTTTCTGATCCTTACATCTGTAATCTGCATAGCATTCCTCTCCCCTGTTTCGTTTATTTATTCTGCATCAATGCTGCTGTGGCTTAGATCACATACCTGTCACTGCGTTCAATAACAACCTTGATCTTTCCCTCTTCCCCTGCATGATAGGAATTGGCTCTGATCGTGCCGTGGCTTTCTACAATACAGTTTTCAATATGCGTATTATCCCCAATGTACACATCGTTGAGAATAATAGAGTTCTTGATATAACAGTTGTTTCCGATATAAGCCTTTTTGAAGATTACGGAATTCTCTACAGTACCATTAACGATACAGCCGCTGGAAACCAGACTATTCTTCACACTGACTCCTACATTGTATTTGGCAGGCGGAAGGTCATCCACCTTGGAATAGATATCCGGATACTGTCTGAAGAAATAATCCCGAATTTCCGGTTTTAAGAAATCCATATTGGTATTGAAATAATCATCAATACTTGCAATATTGCTCCAGTATTCCTGCATCTTGTATCCATAGATCCGCTTCATGTTCTTATAACGGATCAGAATATCCTTAACCAAATCATATCTTTCTTCTTCTGCACATTTCTCCAGCATCTCGATCAGCTGTCTTCTTCTGACAACATAGATACCACAGGAAATCGTGTTGGACTTGGCAACTACCGGTTTCTCTTCAAACTCCTCGATCCGGCTTTCCTCATTCATCTTCAGGATGCCAAAACGATCTACATTCTCACTTGCCGGCATGTCCTTACATACCACTGTAATATCTGCCTTCTTTGCAATGTGATACTCCAGCACTTTATTGTAATCCAGCTTGTAGACACAGTCACCGGAAGCAATTACCACATAAGGCTCATGGCAGTTCTTCAGGAAAGAAAGATTCTGTGCAATAGCATCTGCTGTTCCTCTGTACCAGGCATTGCTTTCTGCTGTCACAGACGGAGTCATCACATACAGTCCCCCCTGCTTTCTGCCAAAATCCCACCACTTGGAAGAGCTGAGATGCTCATTCAGACTTCTGGCATTGTACTGGGTCAGTACAGCTACCTTCTGGATATGGGAGTTCGTCATATTGCTCAGTGCAAAATCAATGCTACGATAGCTTCCTGCCACAGGCATGGCGCACACTGCTCTTTTGGTAGAAAGTTCCTTCATACGATAGCTGCTGCCACCTGCTAAAATAATACCGATCGCTCTCACTTTTCATCACCCGCCTTAATAATTAGTGTTTTACCGCTTGCAAGGCAGTTATCCGGATAATCTTCAGCAGTAGTGGTTCCGAATACACAGGTATTCTTACCAACAGTGATGCCATCCGGTATCACGCTCTTTTCACCAACAGTTGCAATGCTGTGGTTATAGATATGCGGATCTGTTTCATTTTCCACTTCTTCACCGATACCCAGCTTCACATTGTTTCCGATGATGGCCTTCTCTGCAACGATGGCCTTGTTCAGTTCACAGCCATCCCCGATCACAGTTCCGTTCATAATAATGGAATCCCTTACCACCGTATCCTTACCAATGGTTACCCCACAACCAATCACGGAGTTGTAAACCTGTCCGCTGATCTCACTTCCCTCACCGATAATACTTCTCTCTACCAGACTGGTCTCTGCGAAATACTGTGGAGGAAGAATCTCACTCTTGGTATAGATCTTCCAGTACTCTTCATAAAGATTAAATTCCGGAACGATATCGATCAGTTCCATATTGGCTTCCCAGTAAGAATTCAGCGTTCCTACATCCTTCCAGTAGCCATTAAATTCAAAAGCATAAAGTGGTGATCCCTTGCCGTGGCAATACGGAATGATATGCTTACCAAAATCAAGTCCCGGCTGATCTGCATTGGCAAGAAGGGCTTCCTTCAATGTCTTCCAGTTGAATATGTAAATACCCATGGATGCCAGGTTGCTTCTCGGATTGGCAGGCTTCTCTTCAAAGTCTGTAATCTTCTTATCCTCATCTGTGATCATAATACCAAAGCGCTTCGCTTCTTCCATCGGAACCGGCATGACTGCAATGGTACACTCTGCTCCCTTTTCCTTATGGAAATCCAGCATCACTTCATAATCCATCTTATAAATATGATCTCCTGACAGGATCAGGATATAATCGGGATTAAAGCTCTCCATGTAATCAATGTTCTGATAGATCGCATTTGCGGTACCTGTATACCACTCACTGTTTGTCACCTTCTCATAAGGCGGCAGGACACTGACTCCACCAATATTCCTGTCCAGATCCCACGGAATACCAATGCCAATATGCGTATTCAGCCGGAGGGGCTGATACTGTGTCAGCACACCCACTGTATCTACACCGGAGTTAATACAGTTGCTGAGCGGGAAGTCAATGATACGGTACTTTCCCCCAAAAGATACCGCAGGTTTGGCCACTTTTGAAGTGAGCACACCAAGTCTGCTTCCCTGACCGCCCGCTAATAACATGGCAATCATTTCCTTTTTAATCATGTTGTCACCTCTTACCAGTATTTTTTGTGAATATTTTGTTCTTAATAATCGGTAGACCGTTACAGTTTCCAATCATCAAGTTTACGAATAGTATATCATATAACCATTTGAATGTGAATATTTTTTACAAAAATTTTGCTCATTTTACATGCTTTTATGTAAATATCTTACAATTCTCTACTATTTAAATTTACACTTTCGAATCGTGTTTACAACATTTTGTGTTATGCAAAAGAAGCAGACCATACATTTTGTTCAAAATGCTATTGGTTTTTTTGTATAGGATGTTTATAATATCAGTATAATTATCTTTGGAGGTTATTTCCATGTATCAGATCGATTTTCACCACCCCATTCATATATATTTTATCGGAATCGGCGGCATCAGCATGAGCGGTCTTGCAGAGATCCTGTTAGATGAAGGCTTTACCGTATCCGGCTCTGACATGCGCCCCTCTCCCCTGACTGAGCTTCTCGAAAAAAGAGGTGCCCATATCTACTATGGCCAGCGGCGCGAAAATCTGTCGGGTGACCTGGATCTTGTTGTTTATACCAGCGCCATCCATCCGGATAATCCGGAAATGCAGGCAGCTGCAGCGCTTTCTCTTCCTCTTCTCACAAGAGCAGAGCTCCTTGGTCAAATGATGAAGAATTATAAGCTCCCCATTGCCATCAGCGGCACCCACGGCAAAACCACAACCACTTCCATGATTTCTGAGATCCTGCTCCATGCAGAGCTCGATCCAACCCTTTCCATCGGCGGTATCCTGAAGACTATCGGCGGCAATATCAGGATCGGTCATTCTGAGTACTTTGTAACAGAGGCCTGCGAATATACCAACAGCTTCCTGAGTTTTTATCCAAAGATCGGTCTGATCCTTAATATCGAAGCAGACCATCTGGATTTCTTTAAGGATCTTGCAGATATCCGTTCTTCATTCCACCGTTTTGCCCTGCTCCTTCCTTCGGACGGTGCACTGATCATAAATGGCAGTATTTCTGATCTTTCTGAGATCACAGCGGACGTAGCCTGTCCCATTATCACCTTTGGTATGGATCCTTCCTTTACCTACAGTGCCACCGATATCACTTATGACGAAAAGGGCTGTGCCTCCTTTACTTTACTGAGGGAAGGAGCTCCTGACGGACATTTTACCCTGTCTGTCCCCGGAGAACACAATATTCTGAATGCTCTTGCAGCAATTGCACTCGCAGACCTCCTTTCTGTGGATCCATCTGTTACTGCAGCGTCCCTGTCCGATTTTCATGGTACTGACAGACGGTTTGAGTATAAGGGCCGTATCAATGGTATTACTATAATAGATGATTATGCACATCATCCCACAGAAATTACTGCGACTTTGAAAGCTGCTGCAAATTATCCCCATAAGGATCTGTACTGTGTATTCCAGCCACATACATTTTCGCGTACCAAGACATTTATGAAGGATTTTGCAAAGGCTCTGTCCCATGCCGATTATGTGATCCTTGCGGATATTTATCCGGCCAGGGAAACTGATAATCTCGGGATCAGTTCTGAAACACTTCAGAAAGAGCTTGAGGCTCTTGGCAAAACCTGTTATTATTTCCCGGATTTTTCTTCTATCGAAAAATTTATTTTGGAAAAATGTAAGCCGGGTGACCTGTTGATAACTATGGGAGCCGGAGATGTTGTTAAAATCGGAGAAAATCTTCTGAAATAATTTTTTATCCACGATATCCACATTCAGGAAGCTGCAAAGGCCTCTTTCGTATGTGGATATTTATTTTTATGGTGGGAGCAGATTTTACCTGTTTTTTACAATAGTTTTTCTTCTCCTCCGGTAAACTATCCACATTATCCACATTGTCCACAAAGTCCAGAAACCCTTGTAAATACTGGGTTTTCCGGAAAAATTGAGGTTTGCATTTCTTTTTTCATATGCTATAATCATTTTGCTTTGAAATGAAAATGTAAACAGCAGAGAGCAGGGATCAACGTGAGTCGTTTTACTATTTACCAGGACAACTATGCCGATACCACCATTGTGTCCAATTTATTTATTGATGAATATATGAAGGATGCCAATGATGCGCAGATTAAGATCTATTTATATCTTCTGCGTATGATGAGTGCGCATAAGGCTACCAGCGTGTCCGATATTGCGGACAAGTTTAATCACACTGAAAAGGATGTGATGCGGGCACTGAAGTACTGGGAAAAGAATAATCTTCTCGCACTGGAATATAACGAGGACAGAACCCTGTGCGGCATCCGTCTGCTGGATGTAACCAGCCGCAGCGAAAACGATGTTCTTCCCCTGACCAAAATCGTCAGCATGCCTGTTACTGTCTCGAAGAAGGACATAGCAGGCAGAAGTATCACAGAAGAGCCCGCTGTCCGGACAGCTGCTGAAACGGCTGATCCTTTTGCAAAGCCCTCCTACTCTCTGGATGAGCTGAAGGAATTTAAGAATAACGAGGAAACCTCCCAGATCATCTTTGTTGCCGAACAGTATATCGGCAGACCACTGACTGCCCCCGAAATGAAAACCATTCTTTTCTTTTCAGACAGACTGCATTTCTCTGTTGATCTGATCGACTATCTGATCCAGTACTGTGTGGAAAAGGGCAAGAGGGATTTCCGTTACATAGAAAAGGTGGCCATCAGCTGGGCACAGGAGGGTATTTCTACTCCTGCACAGGCCGCCAGATATGCTGCCAAATACGACAAGAACGTATATGATATCATGAAGGCTCTTGGCAAATCCTCTATCCCGACCAAGGCAGAAGCTGATTATGCCATGAAATGGGTCAGAGAGTATGGCTTTACTTCCGATATCATCATGGAAGCCTGTGAAAGAACTGTCCTTGCTACTGACAAGCACCGCTTCGAATATGCTGACAGTATTTTGAAAAGCTGGCATGAAAACCACGTAAAGCACAAGGCAGATATCCGTACCATGGATGAAGCCCATTCCCGGAAGCCGGCAGCCAAAACCGCTCCCAGGAACGGACAGTTCAACCAGTTCATGCACACTGATTATGACTTTGATACTCTGGAAAAAGAGATCTTAAGTAACTAAAAGGAGCGTACCCGTGGCACTTACCAATTCCCAGTATGAAACCATTATGAAGCTCTATGAAGCCAGGCAGACGAATAGCCGCCATCTTCTCGAAGAGCGGACAGCTTACGTCATGAAACACATCCCTGGCTACAATGAAGTCAGAAATGAGATCGCCTCTGTTTCTGTCAGACAGGGAAAACAGCTTCTTCTCGGGAACAAAGATGCCATAGAGGATCTGAAAACGGAGCTTGCACGGCTGCGCAGGAAGCAGGATGCACTCCTTACAGATGCCGGTCTTCCCACTGATTACCTTGCTCCGGTCTATAAATGTCCCGCCTGTAAGGATACCGGATATATCGATGGCAGGAAATGCCATTGTTTTCTGCAGGCGCAGATCGATCTCCTGTACGAACAGTCCGGGATCCGCAAAATGCTGGAGAATGAGAATTTTTCTACCCTGTCCTATGAATACTATCAGGGAGAGGATCTGACAAGATTCAAAAATACTGTCCTCACCTGCAGAAACTTTATCAATAATTTTAATTCAGACTACCACAATCTCTTTTTTTATGGTACAGTTGGTACGGGCAAATCCTTTCTCTCAGGCTGTATTGCCAAAGAGCTGATTGAAAGTGGTCATTCTGTGATCTACTTCAGTGCTACTGGACTTTTCGATACCCTGTCCAAATATAAATTTGACTATAGAAACAGTGATGACCTCCGAAGTTCCTATGGAGATCTGTTCGAAAGTGATCTGCTGATCATTGATGATCTTGGCACAGAATTTACCAACAACCTGATTGCCTCTGAGCTTTTTTCACTGATCAATGACAGACACCTGCGTAAAAAAGCTACTATTATATCCACTAATCTTTCACTGGAGGATTTCCGGAACCGATATTCTGACAGGATCTTTTCCAGAATCACCAGCAACTACGAAATCTGTAAGATAACCGGACCTGATATCCGGATGTATAAAAAAAGACTTCAGAACAGAAAGTGAGGACTCCCATGTCACAACGCGAAGAAACAAGAAATCTTGAGACCATACCTGTCGGATCTCTGGGTATTATTCCCCTGGAGGGCTGCAAATCCCTCGGTCAGAAGGTAGATGATTATCTGGTAGAATGGAGGACTGTCCGTGAAAGCGAGCATAAAAACAGCCTTGCCTTTTCAGGTTATCAGCGCGATTCCTACATTCTGAAGGCCAAGGTACCGCGTTTTGGTTCCGGTGAAGCAAAGGGTATGATCCTAGAATCTGTCCGTGGTACAGATCTTTATATTCTCGTTGATGTTGCCAATTACAGCCTGACCTATTCCCTCTGTGGACGCGAAAACCACATGTCCCCGGATGATCACTATCAGGACCTGAAACGTATCATTGCCGCTGTGGGTGGTAAGGCAAGACGGATCACTGTGATCATGCCTTTCCTCTACGAAAGCCGCCAGCACAAGAGAACAACCCGTGAATCCCTTGACTGTGCACTGGCACTGCAGGAGCTGGTTCATATGGGTGTTGATAATATCATCACCTTTGATGCACATGATCCACGTGTGCAGAATGCGATTCCTCTGCATGGTTTCGAAACAGTACAGCCTACCTATCAGTTTATCAAGGGTCTGCTCCGCAACGTGGACGATCTGCAGCTTGACTCCGACCACATGATGGTCATCAGCCCCGATGAGGGTGGTATGGGACGTGCTATTTACATGGCCAACGTACTCGGTCTTGATATGGGTATGTTCTACAAGCGCCGTGATTATACAAGAATTGTTGATGGCAGAAATCCCATCGTTGCCCATGAATTTCTTGGCTCATCTGTAGAAGGCAAGGATATGATCATTATTGATGATATGATCTCATCTGGAGAAAGCGTGATCGAGGTTGCTACTGCCCTGAAAGAGCGACGTGCAAGGAAAGTGTTTATCTGCACTACCTTCGGTCTGTTTACAAATGGCCTGGAGCGCTTTGATAAGGCATATCAGAGCGGTATCATTGACAAAGTCCTGACCACCAACCTGATCTACCAGACACCGGAGCTTCTCTCCAGAGAATGGTATATCAACTGTGATATGAGTAAATACATCGCTTACCTGATCGACACTCTGAACCACGATGCATCTATCAGTGATCTTCTGGATCCTAATGAACGTATCCAAAAGGTTGTCGGCAAATACAAAAGAGGCGAAAGGATCTGATCTTCCTGATCCAATGATCCAATCAAAAGTAAAAGGTGTACCAGAGCAGTTCTCCGGTACACCTTCTTTTTGTTCTGTTCAGTTTTACTGTTCGTAATCCTTCTTAAGTCTGTTATTTACTTCCTTAAGGATTTCTCCGGGAACTCCCTTTTCAAAGATATCCCGTAGTCCCACCTTCTGCACAGCTTCACAGTAAGGTGTTTCAGCAGAAACAGCAGTCAGCTCCAGATATTTATCAACCGCTGCTTCCCTGTCCTCTCCTGCCAGAGCAAAGAGATCAAGACTTGTGAAAGCCGATGTACCATAACCAAGGTAGTAGCAGGGCTGCATAAAAAGATGGGGAATATCTACCCAGGAATACAGCTCCTGGATATCCTGATCATTTACAGCCATTCCATACTCTCTGGTCAGATTACAGTACAGCTTGTTCATCTCTTCTCTTGTCATATCCGGGTTTTCATACACACAGATCTCAAATTCAGCAAGCATACAGGCATTAGCTGTCTGCTCTGCAAGCTGCACCACATCCTGCAGTCGGAACATGTTTCCAGCTTCACCCTGGATCATATCCTGATCGTAATCATAAAAGAGCATTTCCAGTCCTTGGGAATGAATTTCACAAAGATCCATATTATTCACGACAAATAATGGATTACTCTTTTTATGGACTGCGTAGTTGTAGTGCCCAAATTCATGAATAGTCGTCACATAATCCTGACAGGTTCCATATGGTGCATCGAAAATAAAAGCATCTCCGTACCAGGGAAGTTCTATGGTATATCCAGTCTGTGCCTTGCTTTCTCCCGCATCCATATCATAAAGATCATATGCAAGCATATGATCAAAGGCTTCTTCCATCTCCGGATCCAGCTCCCCAATGTATTTCTGCACAGCCGAAAGCCTCTCCGCTGCTGGACTGTCATTCAGCTCCTCCAGTGCGGAATCATCCATTTCATAGTAAAGAGATTCTATTTCGATCAGCCATGGCATGACTTCTTTTTTTACCTGTTTGAACAGGGCTTTAGCGTCTGCCGTGTCATAGTCCCGCAGATACAAGCCCCCATAGGCATACTCAGCATAGTTATCATATTCATACTCTCTGGCAAGCTGATCCCTGACAGATACCAGTTCACAGTAAATTTCCCCGATCACACTGTTTTTCTCCTCATATTCTGCATCATAATCATCCAGCAGTGCTTCATTATATTCCTGCTGCAGGCTGTTTTCCTTCAGGATCAAATCTTTTTCCTGCTCTGTCATTTCTTCATAATCCTGAAGGGAGCTTATTTCACTTTCAGTAAATACCTCAGAAAAAATTTCTTTGTAAGGAGAATTACATATCTGCGCCATAGCTGCATAAACTCTGTCCGTAATATCCACAGCATCCTCATACTGCTGTTCCTGCAGGCTGGCATTCTCTTCATCCCGCACATCCATGTCGTAGCGGATCTGAGACAGGGAATTACAGGTTCTCACCCGGATACAGCCATCCAGAAGACTTTCATACAGAGAAAGAGCTTTCTCTTCCTGAAGAACTACTGTTTCCTGATTTTCTTCCTGTCTGACCGCTTCTTTGGCCAGTTCCTCAAGATGATCCGCAGTTTCATATATGACATCTTTGTCATAGGTCAGATCCCTTTCTGCAAAAGGAACCTCTGACCAGTTATTACTCTGATAGAGAGTCGTTGTCCGGTAAACATACAGTGTATACGGAGATGACTCATCCGTATAGGTTCCGATCAGTGTAAACCCTTCCTCCTCTGCATTGGAAATGCAGATCCGGCTGAACAGATATCTTCCGGAAAGTGCCTTAAAGGCATCCACATCAATGGCAAGACTCTCATCCTCCACGTGATAATCCCTAACCGCCATCACAAGAGAGTTTTCCGTTGGGGAATACAGATATGCTCTGGCTCCCCAGGTGTCGAAATACTCCGCAGATGCCGCATTCTGCGACAGAGCCGGTGCGATCACCTTCCGGAACCTGTCCTTATAGTCCTGGGAATAAAAACCAAGGTAGCCATCCAGGGTGGAAATTCCGTTATATTCAAGAATCGCCGGGTGGAAGCCATAAGCCGCCGACCACTCTCCATTATAACCAATGTCCTCTTTCGCTTTCGCAAAGAGCTCTTCCGAATAAAATTCCCCGTAGCTTAAGTCATTGGATTCCTTTCCTTTCAGGATCTCATATGCCTTCGCTACACAGGTATGATAAAGATCATTATATCTCGTTCCCGAAAATACGATCAGCAGTACTGCTGCCACTGCCAGCAGATCCGTCAGAACGCACAGCCATTTTTTCTTTTCCTGATACAATCTCACAAGAACAACAAGAAATGCAAGATACCAGACAAAGGGGTTAAAGAAGATCGTCCTGTTGAACTGCCAGCCTTTCAGAGGTGGCACTATCTTTTCGATCAGGCTGCGGAAAGGCTCCAGATAGTAAATGCCATATACCACGCTGTTAAACACCAGAAGCACCATCAACAGATTGTAACCGTCATGGAAGATCCCTTTCGTATTTCCTTTCCGGATATAAGACACATTGAGAAACAGGAAATACAGAAGACAGACCGGCATCACCAGATATGTATGTATGCTTTCCGCATGGAACATTCCCTGTCTGAATCCATCGACCATGGTTTTCACGATTTCTCCACCTGTAAAGCTTCCCGCCTCCATGGTAGACCGGATCGTTTCCTCACTTCCAAACAGCATGGTTCCAAACAGCCGATACTCAAACAGGATGTAGCCCGCTGAAAGTACGATAAGGGAAAGGATCATCCGAAACGGAAATTTTCGCTCCCTGATCCACAGAATAACAAAGGCTATCGCCAGATATCCCAGGATAAACAGGCCAAAATAAGAAAAATAGGATAACAGTGGATAAAGAAATAACAGCAGATACCACCCTGCCGACGGACTTCTGTATATTTTCCGCAGGAGATAAACCACCAGAGGAACAGATGCGAAGGGTATACCAAAGGCCGGAAAAACATTCAGGATCCCATAAGCAAACCCAGCAAGAAAGATCACCGGCTTACTTTCTCCATACTGATCCTTAAACAGATCTCTGGCAAGGAGTACCATGGAAAAGGTACCGATCACGATCTTTAGCAAATATCCTGCCACATACGCATAGTAAGATGGCAGGATCATATACAACAGAGAATAAAGTGAAAACTCGGAAGGCAGTACATCCCGGCTGATCCCTCCAAGAAACGGCACTTCTACGCCATGCTTCCAAAAGGCTCCTGTATTCTTCAGCATCTGGAACTGTGCCACGAACAGATCCAGGTTGTCATGCACGGAAATAATACTTCCCTTTCCGAAAATCCCAAACACAAGGGCTGCAAAAACAAGAAAGCCGATGATCAGAACAAGATACCATTTTTCTGCTATTTTTTTCACTCTTTACTTCTCCTCTCTCTGTCTCAGTTCTTTTTCGCAGACGAGAGTATAACGATATTCAAAGTCTCTCCGGTTCTTCTGCGCACTGTTGGATAACATCAGTCCCGCAAAGAAAGACTGGATGGCAGCCAGCATGACAAATCCACACACGATCAGCGTCGGGAACTTCAGTACCAGTCCTGTAGCAAAATATTCTGCCAGTACCGGTATAAAAAACAACACCGAAACTACTGCCAACAGAAGTGCAAACAGACTGAAAAAGCCAAAGGGCTTATAATCCCGGTACAGCCTGAAAATGGTCCCAAGAACCCTAAATCCATCAGCATAGGTATTCAGCTTGGATACACTGCCCTCTGGCCTGTCCCTGTAATCCACGATCACATTATCGATCTGCAGCTGATTATATACAGCATGGATCGTCATTTCTGTTTCGATTTCAAAGCCCTTTGACAGGATTGGGAAAGTCTTGACAAAGCCATAACTGAATGCGCGGAATCCGGTCATAATATCCTTGATATCACACTGAAACAGCCGATTGATACTGGCGCGTACCAGGGAATTTCCCATATTGTGGAAAGGACGCTTATTCTCTGAAAAATAAGTGGAGGAAAGTCTGTCACCGACTACCATATCTGCATTGTGATGTAATACCTTGTCTACCATTTCCGGTGCGAATTCCATGGGATAGGTATCATCCCCGTCCACCATGATATAGCAGCGGGCTTCCACTTCCCGGAACATCCTGCGGATGACATTGCCTTTTCCCTGCATATATTCATGCCGGATCACAGCCCCTGCTTCCCTTGCCAGTTCTACCGTTCTGTCTGTGGAATTATTATCGTATACATAGATCACGGCCTCCGGCAGTGCAGCCCTTGCATCCTTTACCACCTTGGCAATCGTCTTTTCCTCATTATAACAGGGAATCAATACTGCTATCTTATCCATATCCGTTCTCCTTTGCTTCTTCCTTCAGACGGAAATAATTTTCCATGATCAGATCTCTGCTGTATGCGCCAACCCTTTTCTGGGTTTCCCTTGGCAGATCCTTAATGTAGAAGGGCTTGCCGTACTCTACGATCACCGTGGTTTTCCTGATCCACGGGATATGATCTTCAAAAATAGCAGCGGAATTATAGATTGCCATAGGCACTACAGCACAGCCGCTCTTACTTGCCACCTTGAAGCTCCCTTCATGGAATTCCATAAACGTGTCATTGACCCGGTTTCTGGTTCCTTCCGGGAAAATACAGATGGATATGCCTGCTTTTACCTTGTCAATGGCAGTCAGTATTGTCTTCAGTCCCTGCTTCACATCCTGTCTGTCCAGGAACAGACAATGCAGATTCTTCATCCAGTTTACCAGAAGCGGCCATCTCAGCATTTCCTTCTTGGCGATATATCCTGTCAGATCTGGAACTCTTGAATATGTGATAACAATATCAAAATAGCTCCTGTGGTTTCCTACATACAGAACCGGTTCATTCTTTGGTACATTTTCCTCACCTTTTATAACAACCTTGGTACCGGCAAGAAACAGGATCATCTTAAATGCCCACTGCACGATGCGCAGGGAGCTGATATCCTTCGCCCTCTGATTAAATTTACCGATCACCCACTCGATCAGCAGCAGCGGTATGCCAAGCACCAGAAAAAGTACCAGAAATACTGCAACCAAAATCAAACGTATCATATTTTATCCTCTCTTTTCTGTCACATCTTCAGCTTCCGGAAACAATACCAGCCAGCATAAATACCAGCATACTGTCTTCTTTGAACTGATTGATCACACAGGGAGCTTCCTCTGTGTCATCGCTGATATAATCAATCCCCCTCTCATTTCTGCCTAAGAGATAATGGAGCTGGTTTTCTATCATCAGCTTATACTCGTAATTGGAAATCACGTGATTGACCACTGTCAGATATGCTGCCTGCGTCAGGATCCTGCTGCTGTCACCCTCTGCTTCTGTCGAAGTCATATACAAGGATCCCCTGACTTCCTCAGAAATTTCTTCAGCCTGATCCATCAGCATCGTCATGATCTTTTCACACAGTACCATACTTACCGCCTGTTTCGTAGATATATATGTAACACAGCCTGAAAGCTGCACCATATCCCCTGCCAGCGTCAGATCTCCATCTGAAAGATATTCTACCAGATATTTCTGATAGGATATCTGCCCTGCCGCCCGGTAAATCTCTGCTGCAGCTGCAAACCGCCAGATTTTTTCTTCCCGGTCATCTGCTTCCTCACATAAAACTGCATGCTTAAATGCCCGGTCCGCTGCTTTCAGACAAGTCATGGCATATTCCTTGTCATAATTCTGATACAGATATCCGAACTTTGCCATCGTCATGGCAAAAGCAAATTCTGCCTTTGCACAGGCCGGTTCCATATAACTGCCCTTGTCATAGGCTGTAACACCCGCATATACTGCACCGGTCTGTTTATCCTGCATTTTAAGGAACCACCCTGTTTCATAACGGATCTCATCCAGAATATCCGGGATCTGATTTCCACTTTCCGGTAATCCTTCCTGGTCGGTATATTCCTGTGGATACAGCTCATAGGACATCATCAGCACAGCCATAGCCCCGGAAGCACCGGTAATATTTTTTTCACCATTTTCATTCTGATGCCATCCGCCGGAGGCATCCATACTTACAGAATCATTTCCCCGGAGCACACTCTTACCGGTATGACAGGCATTATGTGCCTTATCCCCCGCATACTCACTGCCAAGGGTCATACCGCACCGGTTATAATAATACTGTTTACAGGCCTCCTGAAAAAGGGAATCATACACCGTATCCGATATGGAAAAAGAATAGGATTTCCCAAGGATTGGTGCTTCTATGTAATAGGTGCCCGGAGCAGCAAAATCAGAAAAGTCACCGTATGCCTCCTTTTCTTCTCCCTCTTCCTTTCGGATCTCCGGATACCCCTGATAAACAATCTGTTCTGTTTTCTTATCTACCACATAAAATTCCTGCGGCAGATCCTTTCCTTTAAAAATAACAGTTTTATTCTCCTCTGGCAGATAGCCGAGCCGGTCAACTAGGATCCCCGGCATGCTTACCGGCACCTCATAAGAAAGCTGTGGTTCCTGTTCCATACTGTCAGCCTCAGGTATATTTTCCTGGCCATTCTGCCGGTTTTCCTTTATACTGCCGCATCCCGTAAGGACAATCAGGCAAAGGAAAACCCAAATTACCGAATGCCTTCGCAAGATTCTTCCTCCCAAATGGTATATCTCTATTGATTATACCTGTTTTTAACAGTCGGGTAAAGATATTTTCGTTTTCCGGTTCCTAGCCGTGGGTTCCCTAGCTGAGTCTGGTCATGGGATTGACAGGATTACCATCCTTTGTCAGCTTGAAATATACATTGGTTCCCTCAATACTGTAGTATTTCGTCGGAGCTGCCACACTGGCGATCATATCTCCCATGGACACATAGCTGCCTTCTGAGACCAGTATTTCCTTAAGCTGTCCGTAGGTGATCTCATATCCATTACCAAGATCCATAGTAACCGCCTGCCCGATCTGCGGATCCTCAAATACACTTGTCACTTTACCCGCTGCCGCTGCCGTGATCATGTCTCCCTCATTTGCAGCGATTACAATAGCCGGGTTATATTTGTACTGATCCAGTGTCGGGAAATACACGGTCTTGTCCATACTGTAATTGATCAGCACGTTTCCTACGACCGGCCAGACAAGAGTATCCGTATCTCCAAAGGAAAGAGTCGGCTGCATGGCCGTGGAGATTGCTGGTGCATCTGTTTCCTGAGCTTTCGTGCCTGTTCCTTCCTTTTCTGCCGCATCTTCAGGCAGCTTTTCTCCTGCTGCCACATCCTCTGCCGGTGATGCTGACATACTCTCACTTACAGACCCATCCGGATTCTCCACGTTCTGCGACCCTGTTTCCTGAAAATATGGATCATAATCAAGGTCGTCTCCCGTCACCTCCTGTTCCTGCACATGCTGGATCGCCCTGATCTCATCCCCAGTATCATTTGCCGCTCCGTTTTCCATTTCACTTAAGTCCACAACATATCCACGGTCCTGCGTGGAAGTACTGTCCTTCATCCACAAGCCTGTGGCTGTTAATACCCCAAGCACCGTAACAGCACAGACTGCCATGGCGATCCGTTCCTTCAGCAGACCTTTTCTTCTTATTTTCCTTTTCATTTTCTATCTCTCCATTCCTTTTCCATCCGGTTGATGAAATTCATTGTTCTATGGATAGTTTTACCCGATACTTCCTGTTTATTCATGAAGAGATACTAAAAAAGACAGTATTCTGAATCGTTTTCAAAATACTGTCCTTTATACTGACTCATTTAACGCGGTTATAATTGATCAGGCAGCCATCCAGAATGATCTGCCGTTCTTCATCTGTAAGATCTCCAAGCCTCACAGTAAATGCTTTCATACTGCCGCTCTTTACCGTATAGCCTGTGATCTCCTCTGCCTTCTCCTTTACAGCACTGCGGATGCCGGGGAAGAACAGGAAATCCTTATTGGTAAATGGCAGCTCTCCTTCAGGGATCAGGAAAGGAAGCATACCCCAATTGATCAGGTTGGAACGATATCTCTTTGTCGCATATTCATTGGCGATATTTGCCCAGCCGCCAAGCACCTTCTGGCAGGAGGCCGCCTGCTCTCTGGCAGAACCATCACCTGGCTTTACTGCAAAGATAGTAGAACCAAATCCTGTGTTGGTATGATTTACTTCTGCAAACTGCTCTTTGATCGTTCCCATGACTTCTTTCAGGTACGGGAATGCCTGACAGGGATGTCCTCCCTGTACTCTTTCCTTCTCTGCCTTCTGGATCTCCTTGGCAAGTCCCACATAAGCAGGATCCTTTCTGGAAAGGGTAAACTCTGCAAGTCCAAGAGGATTGGAACGATAGGATGAGGTTTCTCCGGAAGGAATCAGCTCATCTGTGGTGGTTACCGGGTCATGGATCTCGGAAACAACCTGAAGCACCAGGTTCTCCGGGAGTGCCTCCATTGCAGGCCAGTCCTTGATATTGGGTCCAAAATGGATCTCCACTGAAGGATCTGCCACGCCTTGGGAGTCGAAGACTCTGTTCTTATAAATATTGGCATCAAAATGATATTTGTATTTACCGATCGTGCCATCAAACTCTGTTGCCGGTGTCAGAACACCTTTATTTGCCGCTGTTGCGGCAATGGAACGTGCATCCATCAGTGCTACGGAAGCAATCTGTCCACTCTGCAGCTTGGAGCCTTCTCTGTTCGGGAAGTTTCTTGTGGAATGACGGATACTGAACGCATTGTTTGCCGGTGTATCTCCTGCGCCAAAGCAGGGGCCGCAGAATGCCGTCTTCAAAACAGCTCCTGTCTCAAGCAGTGTCGCTGCACAGCCATTTTTGATCAGCTCCATATAGACTGGCATGGAAGCCGGGTATACGCTTAAGGTAAATTCATCAGATCCGATGTAGCTGCCTTTCATAATATCCGCCGCCGCACAGATATTCTCAAATCCACCACCGGCACAGCCTGCAATGATTCCCTGATCTACCATGAACCTGCCATTTCTTACCTTATCCTTCAGGGTATACGGTACAGCACCGCCCAAAGAAACGGCTGCCTTTTTCTCTACATCATTTAAAATATCCATCAGATTGGCATTCAGTTCTGCAATCGTATAGGTATTGCTCGGATGGAACGGCATGGCAATCATGGGCTCAATGGTTCCCAGATCGATCGTGATCATACCATCATAATATGCCACATCTGCAGGATTTAATTCCTTATATTCTTCACTTCTGCCATGGATCTCGTAGAACTCCTTAATGGTCTCATCCGTCTTCCAGATAGATGACAGGCATGTCGTTTCTGTCGTCATGACATCAATGCCGATCCTGAAATCTGCACTTAAGGAAGCCACACCGGGACCTACAAATTCCATGACCTTATTCTTTACATAACCACTGGCAAATACTTCACCAATGATAGCAAGTGCCACGTCCTGCGGACCTACACCCTTCTTCGGCTCTCCGGTCAGATACACACCAACGATACCCGGCATGTTAATGTCATAGGTCTGTGACAAAAGCTGCTTTACCAGCTCCGGTCCGCCTTCTCCCATGGCCATGGTTCCAAGAGCACCATATCTTGTATGGGAATCACTTCCCAGGATCATCTTGCCGCCGCCAGCCAGCATTTCTCTCGCAAACTGATGGATGACTGCCTGATGAGGAGGTACATAGACACCGCCATACTTCTTTGCGCAGGTCAGTCCAAACATATGATCATCTTCATTGATCGTACCACCCACCGCACAAAGAGAATTATGACAGTTGGTCAGTACATAGGGAATCGGGAATTTCGTAAGGCCTGAAGCCCTCGCTGTCTGAATAATTCCCACAAACGTAATATCATGGGATGTCAGCTTGTCAAATTTAATCCTAAGCTTGTCCATATTTCCGGAAGTATTATGCTCCTCCAGAATCCCATAAGCGATCGTACCCTTTCTGGCACTTTCTTTTGAAATCTCTCTGCCGGTCTTTGCTTTCAGCACTACGCCTGCCTGCTCATCATCCGGAATGATCTCCACTCCATTTACAAGATAAGCACCACTGCCCAATACCTGAACCATATGTATCTGTTGCCTCCTTTGATTGCTGTTTATCAGTAATCAGTATAAAATAAAATATTCTCCTTTGCAATCTTTCCTTGCGGGCAATTCAGAGGCAGCATCCCCTTTTTATGCTTTTTTGTGATCGTAAGGGAAAATAGTCTGTATGGTCCCGTCTTCGTTATAATGAAGCTCTGTATATTTCACGCAGCGTCTGTGATTGATTCCACCGGAAAGCTCACAGTCGTGATAAAAAAGATACCATTTTCCACGGAACTCCACAACCGAATGGTGCGTTGTCCAACCGATCACAGGCTCTAAATTCAATAGCAATTATTATGTTCTAAAAAGAGCGAAAATGAGCTACTATAGAAGCAGGAAAGGAGCTACTTATTATGATAGAATCTTTAAACGGTATTTTTGAAACCATTAATTATAAGCAGCGCACCTCTATCAAGCTTTATGATAATGATGAATACGAAGACTATCCGGCGCACTGGCACACGAACCCGGAAATCATCATGCCAACAGAAAACATCTATACCGTAGAGTGTTATAATCAGATCATCACCCTGCGGGAGGGCGATATCGTCCTGATCTGCCCAGGCTGCATCCACACACTGTATGCTCCGGAAAAGGGACGGCGTATTATCTTTCAGGCTGACATTAATCCTTTACGCTTTATGAAGGAAATCGAAACCCTGGTGACCATCATATCTCCGCTGATCGTCATCACACCGGAAGATTTCCCTTCGATTTATGACAAGGTGAAATCTCTCCTTCTGAAGATCAAGAATGAATATCTTAGCAGCTTCAGCAAATTTTACTTTTCCAGACTGTTTAAGCAGTTTACAAACGTATCCTTCTATAAATATGTAAACCAGAAGCGCATTGAAAAAGCCGCCGAAATGCTCACCGAGCCCAATATTTCCATTACTAACGTTGCCCTGAGCTGCGGCTTTGAATCACTTTCTTCCTTCATCCGCATGTTCAAGATCGTTAAAGGGCTGTACCCCTACAGAATTCCGGAATATGTACCAATATTGCTAAGGAGGTTCCATACATGAACAGACATTCCATTACACTTCCCACTTTTTTTAAGAGCGGCATGATCTTCCAGCGGGACAAGGAGATCCATATTTATGGTGATGCTGCACCCCTTGCTGCTGTTGCTGCTGATTTTTACAGTGCTGACAGCTCCGCTTCCGGACGCCTTCATCCCATTCTCTCCGGGAAGGCCCACGCAGATACCAGCGGACACTTTCTGCTCACACTGCCGCCTCTTCCTGCCAGTAAGAGCCTTTCTCTCCAAATCTATGTAGAAAACACAGGGGAACCGCCCATTCTTCTGACGGATATTTCCTTTGGTGATATCTGGATTGCCGCCGGTCAGTCCAATATGGAATTTTTTCTGAAATACGACAAGGATTTTGAGGCGGTCAGCAGGCTTCCCCGCAATCCCGAAATCCATATGTTCAATATGCCCCAGCAGGCCTTCTGCGGACACAACAGCCATAACAGAAGCGGCTATGGCTACTGGTTCCGTGATGATGATAGTGCCGTCAATACCTTTTCTGCTCCTGCCTACAGCTTCGCCAGGGAGATCCAGGAGGCTGCAGGTATCCCCATCGGTATCATTGGCTGCAACTGGGGCGGTTCCAGCGCAAGTGCCTGGGTTCCGGAGGAGGTTCTGCAAAAGCCGCCCCTTGACACCTACCTGAAAGCCTATGAGGACGCTGTCAGAGACACCTGCAGTGATGCCATAAGAGAGGTTTCCCTTGCAGGATGGACATTTGAAGATTCCCTCCAGCATTCCATTGCCTTTGAACCCCTTCTGTATGGAATGAGCCGGACTGAGCAGCTCACCTATATGAAGGAGCATGAAACAGATCCTGTCATTCCCATGGGACCCTATAACTTTAACCGGCCCTGCGGACTGTATGAACAGATGCTGTCTGCCCTGATCCCCTTCTCCATCAAGGGGGTTCTCTGGTATCAGGGCGAATCAGATGCCGGGGAACTGGCTCCCATGTATGATAAGCTGCTTTCCGGACTGATTCGGGCATGGCGCAGCAACTGGCAGGATAACTTCCCCTTCCTGCTGGTTCAGCTTGCTCCCTTTGGTGAATGGCTCTCCTGCGACAGCAAGGGCTACGCTATAGTACGTGAAAAGCAGGAACTGACAGCGAGCACTCTTCCCGATGTATTTCTTACCGGCATCATGGATCTTGGCTCCTATTATGACATTCATCCTAAGGAAAAAATGGAGATAGGAAGAAGACTTGCCCTGCTTGCAAGGGGACATGTTTATGGCGAACCCATCCTGTGTGATTCCCCAAAGGCTGTTTCCGCCTCTCTTACTGAGGAAGGAACCATTCTGGTTTCCTTTGCCCATGCAGAGGGACTGAATCCCGGAAAGGGCAGCTCCGATTTTCTCCTGCATACAGAGGGTAAGGATCCGCAGAGTGTTCCGCCTGCCGCAGTAAAAATCAGCGGGACAGAGGTTATCCTCACGCCTCCCGACACCCTTTCTCTCACGGATGGTTCATGCAGTGTTTCACTTGGATACCGTGACTATGCTGAAATCCATCTTCAGAATGCTGCCGGACTGACAGCCCTTCCCTTCCAGCTTCCGGTTCAAAGGAGGTTCTTATGAAAAACAGACACTGAACCCTTTTCTTCCCTCCTGGGAATACATTCCTGACGGTGCAACCGCCGGCTTCAAATATTTTGACTGCAGGAACGTCACCCGGATCGATATCCGTCCCAGAGGCTACATGGATGGCTGCTTTGAAGTACGCATCTCCCCGGACGGGGAACTGCTCACCTCCGTTCCGGTCACAGAATGTAACACATGGGAAACCTTCTCTGCTCCCTGCAGGATACCGGATGGCATCCATGCCATTTATATCACCCACAACGGCGGGCGGGTTCCAACACTTGGAGGCTTTCTCCTCCATGGAGATATGAGCTGATCAAGCGGCTGCTCCTGTCACAGATCAGCCCATCGCTGCACCATCCACGGACAGAATCTCACCTGTCACATAGGCTGCCAGATCACTGGCAAGGAACAGAAATGCATTGGCTACGTCCTCCGGCTCGCCAACCCTTCTTAAGGGAATCCGGTCAACCAGCGGTTTTATTATTTCCTCCGGAAGGCTGGCAACCATATCCGTTCTTGTCACCCCCGGTGCCACCGCATTTACCCTGATCTGGTAAGGACCAAGCTCCCTTGCCAGAGAAATGGTAAGCCCGTTCACTGCAAATTTGCTGGCCGGATAAGCAACTCCTGACGGCTGGCCAAACTTACTGACCATAGAACTGGTATTCAGAATACAGCCGCCTCCCTGCTCCTTCATGATCTTTACCACAGGCTGTACCGCATGGAAGATCGCATTTACATTCAGGCTGATCACCTCATCAAAGTGAGCCGGGTCACAATCTATGGTAGGTACTCTGTCAGAAATACCGGCATTGTTTACCAGAATATCAATTCTTCTGTATTTCTGATGAATCCTTTCTATCTCTGCCCTTACTGCTTCCGGATCCTTCAGATCTGGCCATGCACCTTCTACCGGCCAGTCTGGGTTTTCTTCCTTCAGCTTCTGCAGTGCTTTTTCCACGGTTTCCTTTCTCGATCCGAAAAGGATCACCTGTGCCCCGTTTTCCAGGTACTTCTTCACAACCGCATAACCAATCCCTCTGGTTCCCCCTGTTACAACTGCTACTTTACCCTTAAGCATAAAAATACCTCCCTTCTTCTATTTCTATCATATAAAATTTCAGCCAGAATAACAACAAAATAGCTTTACACTTTCTTGTCGGTTATGCTGTGGGAATGTGCATATAATAGAAATAAAGAGGAGGTGGTAATATGTTTGCGTGGATTGTCTATATCTGGGAAAAGCTGCGGTCACTCTGGAAATTCTGATGGCTGTGAAGTGAATTTATTTCATTGACTTCATTTCTGTAACTCAGTATAATAAAAAAAGTTGGAGACGTATCGAAGCGGTCATAACGGGGCGCACTCGAAATGCGTTAGCCCTCCGGGGCACGAGGGTTCGAATCCCTCCGTCTCCGCTTAGGGATTGTCGCCGGCAAATATTTGCCAATGCAACAATCCCTTTATTTTTAAAGCAGTTCTATACTTTCGTAATTTGTTATCCACTCCTTGATACCAGCCAAATAACGAAAAAGCCGCAGACGTATGGATGTGACAAATAGATTTCAGAACGAATTGTATACATATGGTAATAATAAGATGTCGGGGTCAAAAGCCCCCGACTTTGATGCCTACGGATTGTTCCGTGCTACG